>NZ_JACJEQ010000023.1:0-29866 GCF_014164125.1 Pseudoalteromonas sp. SG44-8
GGAGCGTTATCGATTGATGCGAAATCTTTAGCAACACCGCCGTATACTTTTGCAAGTACGTTAGTGATTGCTGCAGTTAGGGTAGTTTTACCGTGGTCAACGTGGCCGATTGTACCTACGTTTACATGCGGTTTTACGCGTTCAAACTTTGCTTTTGCCATCTTAAAAAATTCCTATAAAGAAATTAAAGGTTCAGTCCACTGTGGACCAAACCGAGCTAAAAATTACTTAACAGCGCGAGCTGTAATTATTGTGTCCGCAACATGTTTCGAGGCTTCTGCGTACTTCAAAAACTCCATAGAGTATGAGGCACGGCCTTGTGTTGCAGATCGTAGATCAGTAGCATAACCAAACATTTCAGAAAGCGGAACCTGGGCGTTAATTAATTTAAGTCCACCTAGCGCATCTTCCATGCCTTCGATCATGCCGCGGCGACGGTTTAAGTCACCAACTACATCACCCATGTTTGCTTCAGGAGTGAGTACTTCAACCTTCATCATTGGCTCTAATAGTACAGGGTCTGCTTGTAGCGCACCTTGTTTCATTGCCAGTGAACCCGCTATTTTAAATGCCATTTCATTCGAATCTACATCATGGAATGAACCATCATATAAAGTCGCTTTCACACCAAGTAATGGGTAGCCTGCCAGCACACCTTGAGACATTTGCTCTTGGATGCCTTTGTCTACCGCAGGGATGTATTCTTTTGGAACGGAGCCACCTACGGTTTCGTTAACGAACTCGTAAATTGGGGCTTCATCATCCGAAATATCCATCGGTTCAAGTTTAAGCCAGACATGACCATATTGACCACGTCCACCTGATTGACGTATGAATTTACCCTCAACTTTAACAGTTGAACGAATAGCTTCACGGTAAGAAACCTGCGGCTTACCAACGTTACATTCAACACTGAATTCACGTTTCATACGGTCGACAATGATATCAAGGTGAAGTTCACCCATACCAGAAATAATAGTCTGGCCTGATTCTTCGTCAGTTTGTACGCGAAAAGATGGATCTTCTGCCGCTAGTTTACCTAGCGCGATACCCATCTTATCTTGGTCAGCGATTGTGCGAGGCTCAACCGCAACAGAGATAACTGGTTCAGGGAATTCCATACGCTCAAGCGTAATAATAGAATTCGGATCACACAGTGTTTCACCTGTTGTTACGTCTTTGAGACCAATAGCCGCCGCAATATCACCTGCGTAGACTTCTTTGATCTCTTCACGTGAGTTTGAATGCATCTGAACGATACGGCCAAGACGCTCACGCTTACATTTTACTGGGTTGTATACCGCGTCACCCTGTTTAACAGTACCAGAGTAAACACGGAAGAAAGTTAAAGTACCAACGAACGGGTCTGTTGCAATCTTAAAAGCAAGTGCAGCAAACGGTGCGTTGTCATTAGCTGGACGTTCTTCCTCAGTACCATCTTCAAGGATACCTTGAATTTGTTTCACTTGTGTTGGTGCAGGCATATATTCAATAACGCCATCAAGCACAGCTTGAACGCCTTTATTTTTAAATGCACTACCACATGTGACTGGGACGATTTCGTTAGCCAATGTACGCTGACGCAAAGCATTTTTAATTTCTGCTTCGCTCAGGTCTTCACCTTCCAAATACTTATCCATTAGTTCTTCAGATGCTTCAGCGGCGCTTTCAACTAAGTTTGAGCGCCATTCTTCAGCTAAATCTTGAAGTTCTGCCGGTATTGCCTCATAGGTGAAAGTCATTCCCTGGTCTTCATCATTCCAGTTAATCATTTTCATTTTTATGAGGTCAATAACACCTTTAAAGTCGTCTTCAGCGCCTACTGGTAGCTGAATTGGAACAGGCGTTGCTCCAAGACGAGATTTCACCTGGCCAACAACCGTTAAGAAGTCAGCGCCCGTGCGATCCATTTTATTTACGAAGATCATTCTCGGAACTTCGTATTTGTTCGCTTGACGCCAAACTGTCTCAGTTTGCGGCTGTACACCAGATGAAGCACAAAGCACAACTACCGCACCATCAAGTACACGTAAAGAACGTTCTACTTCAATAGTGAAATCCACGTGCCCTGGAGTATCAATTATATTGATACGATGAGCGTCAAATTGCGCGTCCATCCCTTTCCAGAAACACGTTGTTGCAGCAGAAGTGATTGTGATACCACGCTCTTGTTCCTGCTCCATCCAGTCCATAGTTGCGGCGCCATCATGTACTTCACCGATCTTATGAGAAAGACCTGTGTAGAACAGAACACGTTCTGTTGTGGTGGTTTTGCCTGCATCTACGTGAGCAACAATACCGATATTGCGGTAGCGCTCAAGTGGAGTTGTACGTGCCATAAAATCCTCTTAAAGGTTAAGGACAGATTACCAACGGTAATGTGCGAATGCTTTATTCGCTTCAGCCATACGGTGAACGTCTTCACGTTTCTTAACCGCAGTGCCTTTGTTGTCAGAAGCGTCAACAAGTTCTTGAGCTAAACGTAAGCCCATAGATTTCTCGCCACGCTTACGTGCAGCGTCTACTAACCAACGCATACCTAATGCGTTGCGACGTACTGGACGTACTTCTACTGGTACTTGATACGTTGAACCACCAACACGGCGAGATTTAACCTCAACCTGTGGACGGATGTTTTCAAGTGCAGTTTCAAAGATTTCAAGGTGCGATTTGCCTGATTTCTCAGCAGCCACATCTAGCGCACCGTAAACGATTTTTTCAGCAGTAGATTTCTTGCCGTCTAACATTACGATGTTAACGAATTTTGCAAGAAGTTCCGATCCGAACTTAGGATCTGGAAGAATTTTACGTTGACCTATTACGCGTCTTCTAGGCATTTTGTATCTCCGGTTTATTCAGGTTTGCTCTTTCGAGTCAATCACCCAAAACAATAATTAAAAATATTTAGTGCTTGGCCTTACTAACGGAATACAATTAGCCTTTAGGGCGTTTTGCACCGTATTTAGAACGAGCTTGACGACGGTCGCTAACGCCTGCACAGTCAAGTGCACCACGAACAGTGTGAAAACGCACACCTGGTAAATCTTTAACACGACCACCACGGATTAGGATTACACTATGCTCTTGAAGGTTATGACCTTCACCACCAATGTATGAAGTTACTTCGAAACCGTTAGTTAAACGTACACGAGCTACTTTACGTAACGCCGAGTTTGGTTTCTTAGGTGTAGTTGTATATACGCGAGTACATACACCGCGCTTTTGCGGACACGCTTTAAGCGCAGCTGAGTTACTTTTCGTAACCTTGCTACGACGTGGCTTACGCACTAGCTGGTTAATAGTTGCCATTTAAATAGCTCCTGAAATTAAAATTACTACTGAAAAAATAAAAAAATCCGCCCTTTATTTACAAGCTCGTACCAAACGTGCAGGTAAATGGGTGGCGGAATTTTAATGAGCAAAGATTGAGCTGTCAACCTAAACCGTTAGCAAGGCAGTAGATAACTGCCTTGCAAAAACCTAATCTATTGATTAAGTTAGATTTATTGATTTCCAGATAAATCCGCGTTTAAAGCATCAGTTAGCGCTTGAGTTGCCTCTTCTGCACTTACTGTTTGCTCTTCAACTACAACTTTGCTCTGCTTACGACGAGCCATACGTTCTTGATGATACGCAAAACCGGTACCGGCTGGGATCAAACGACCCACAATTACGTTTTCTTTCAGACCGCGAAGTTCATCGCTCTTACCATTTACAGCGGCTTCAGTTAGGACACGAGTTGTCTCCTGGAACGAGGCTGCCGAGATGAAAGATTCTGTGGCTAGTGATGCTTTAGTGATACCCATTAATTGGATTTCATATTTAGCAGGTAACTTGCCTTGAGCTTCTAAGTCGCGGTTTGCGATATTAACGCGTGCCACTTCAATTTGCTCACCGGCTAAGAATTCACTATGGCCGCCGTCAAGGATCGTACACTTACGGATCATTTGACGGATAATTGTTTCAATGTGCTTGTCATTGATCTTAACGCCTTGCAAACGGTAAACCTCTTGCACTTCGTTAACGATATAGTTAGCAACATGAGTCACACCACGTAGGCGTAAGATGTCATGTGGTGATTCAGGACCATCGGCGATAACTTCACCTTTAGACACTTGCTCACCCTCAAACACGTTAAGTTGACGCCACTTAGGGATCATTTCTTCGTAATGATCGCCTTCAGCTGGAGTAATAACTAAACGCTTCTTACCTTTAGTCTCTTTACCGAAGCTAATCGTACCGGTGATCTCAGCTAAGATAGCTGGCTCTTTCGGTTTACGCGCTTCAAATAAGTCGGCTACGCGTGGTAGACCACCCGTGATATCACGAGTTTTCGAACCTTCCTGCGGAATACGTGCTAACACGTCACCAGGGTTTGCCGTTACACCGTCTGTTACTTCAATCGTAGTGTATGAAGGAAGACGAGTTTCTTGCAGACCGCGCTCTTCACTTTCGATGATAAGCTTCGGCTCTTTCGCATTTATCTTAGCAAGATCTTTAACAACTACACGGGTTAAACCAGTTAGTTCATCAGTCTGTGCTTCAGTGTTTGAGTCATCGATATCGCTGAACGATACTTTTGACTTATGCTCAAGAACGATTGGGTGACTATGCGGGTCCCAAGTAGCAACGATGTCGTTACCTTGAACTTCCGTATTGTCTTGTACTGTTAATACCGCACCGTAAGGTACTTTATAACGCTCTTTCTCACGACCATGGCTATCGATGATAGTGATTTCAGTAGAACGAGAGGTAATAACAATCTTACCGTCAGTGTTTAATACATATTTTGCGTTATGAAGCTTCAATGTACCGTTAGTTTTAACTTGTACATTGTTTTCAGCAGACGCTCTTGATGCTGCACCACCGATGTGGAAAGTACGCATCGTAAGCTGTGTACCCGGCTCACCGATTGATTGTGCCGCGATAACACCTACTGATTCACCCGCGTTGATGATATGACCACGTGCAAGGTCACGACCGTAACACTTAGCACATACACCAAAGTCGTTATCACAGGTGATAACTGAACGTACGCGAACTTCATCTACTGAGTGCTCTTCTAAAAGATCACACAGTTTTTCGTCAAGCATGATATTACGCTCTACTAGTACTGTATTAGTACCAGGGATCACAATATCTTCAGCAACAACACGACCAAGTACACGTTCGCGAAGTGCTTCTACAACGTCACCACCTTCAATAAGCGGTTTCATTGTTAAGCCATCTTCTGTGCCACAATCGTCTTCGTTGATTACCAAATCTTGTGCAACGTCTACTAGACGACGCGTTAGGTAACCCGAGTTCGCTGTTTTCAGTGCTGTATCGGCAAGACCTTTACGCGCACCATGCGTTGAGATGAAGTACTGAAGTACGTTTAGACCTTCACGGAAGTTAGCGGTGATTGGCGTCTCGATGATTGAACCATCTGGACGTGCCATTAGACCACGCATACCTGCTAGCTGACGGATCTGAGCGGCACTACCACGAGCACCAGAGTCGGCCATCATAAACACTGAGTTAAATGACGGTTGCTCTTCTTCTTCACCTTGGGCATTGATAACCGTGTCTTTTGACAAGTTGGCCATCATTTCACGTGATAAGTTTTCATTTACACGTGACCAGATATCGATAACTTTATTGTACTTTTCACCAGCCGTTACAAGACCTGATTGGAATTGTTGGTTGATTTCAGTTACTTCAGCTTCAGCTGCTTCGATAATTGATGCTTTGATCGGTGGGATAACTAAGTCATCGATACCGATTGAAACACCTGACTTCATTGCGTAGTGGAAACCGGTATACATAACTTGGTCAGCAAAGATAACTGTATCTTTAAGACCAAGACGACGGTAACACTCGTTTAATAAGCCAGAAATTTGTTTCTTACCTAGGGCCTGATTGATTGACGAAAACGGCATGCCTTTTGGTAAAATAAGAGACAAAATTGCACGACCAACAGTTGTATCGATAACAGTTACAGTGTCTTCTACTACACCATTTTCGTTTTTAACTGATTCGCTAATACGTACTTTCACGCGAGCGTGAAGGTCTGCATTACCGCTGCGGTATGCTTTTTCTGCTTCTTTTGGATCTTTTAAGATCGCGCCTTCGCCTTTCGCGTTGATGCGGTCACGGGTCATATAATATAGACCCAATACAACGTCCTGTGATGGAACGATGATTGGCTCACCATTCGCAGGAGATAGGATGTTGTTTGTTGACATCATCAATGCACGAGCTTCAAGCTGCGCTTCAATCGTTAGCGGTACGTGTACCGCCATTTGGTCACCATCGAAGTCGGCGTTGTAGGCCGCACATACTAATGGATGCAAATGGATTGCTTTACCTTCGATAAGCACAGGTTCAAACGCTTGGATACCCAAACGGTGAAGTGTTGGTGCACGGTTAAGTAATACTGGATGTTCACGAATTACTTCGTCTAATACATCCCATACTTCCGGAACTTCACGCTCTACCATTTTCTTAGCAGCTTTGATTGTCGTAGCCATGCCGCGACGCTCTAATTTGCCATAGATAAATGGTTTGAATAGCTCAAGTGCCATCTTCTTAGGAAGACCACATTGGTGAAGCTTAAGTGTAGGACCAACTGTGATTACAGAACGGCCTGAATAATCTACACGCTTACCAAGTAAGTTCTGACGGAAACGACCTTGCTTACCCTTGATCATATCAGCAAGAGATTTAAGCGGACGCTTGTTAGAACCTGTAATTGCACGACCACGACGACCGTTATCAAGTAGCGCATCAACCGCTTCTTGTAACATACGTTTTTCGTTGCGTACGATAATATCCGGTGCAGCTAAATCTAGTAGACGTTTAAGACGGTTATTACGGTTAATAACACGACGGTAAAGGTCATTTAGATCAGAAGTCGCAAAACGGCCACCATCAAGTGGTACTAATGGACGTAGATCAGGTGGCAATACTGGCAGTACTGTCATGATCATCCACTCAGGGTTATTACCTGATTGGTGGAACGATTCCATTAATTTAAGACGTTTAGTGATCTTCTTACGCTTAGTTTCAGAGTTAATTGTTGGTAACTCTTCACGCATTTCAGCAATTAATTGCGCAAGATCGAGTTCACGAAGCAAGTCTAATACTGCTTCCGCACCCATCTTCGCTTCAAACTCATCACCGTGCTCTTCTAGTGCATCTAGGTATTCTTCTTCACCTAATAGCTGACTACGCTCAAGCGTCGTCATGCCAGGCTCAGTTACTACGAATGATTCGAAGTAAAGAACACGTTCAATATCACGAAGCGTCATATCAAGCATTAAGCCGATACGTGACGGTAATGATTTTAAAAACCATATATGTGCAACTGGGCTCGCAAGGTCGATGTGACCCATACGATCGCGACGCACTTTAGTGAGTGTTACTTCAACGCCACACTTTTCACAGATCACACCACGGTGTTTAAGACGCTTATATTTACCACATAAGCATTCATAATCTTTCACTGGACCGAAAATACGGGCACAGAATAAGCCATCGCGCTCAGGCTTGAAAGTACGGTAGTTAATAGTCTCAGGTTTCTTTACTTCACCGTATGACCATGAACGAACCATGTCTGGTGAAGCAAGACCAATGCGAATTGCATCGAATTCTTCGGTCTTATTTTGTTGCTTCAGAAACTTAAGTAAGTCTTTCACCTTAGCTCTCCTGTCGGAGTTAATCTTGAGGACGGATGATTTCGTCCCTACATTCTATTCGGCCGTAACAGATGCTGCAGGCTAGCTGCAGCATCTAATTGGCTTAATTTTCTTCCAACTCGATGTTGATACCCAGTGAGCGGATTTCTTTCAACAATACGTTGAACGATTCTGGCATACCTGGTTCCATTTTATGGTTACCATCAACGATGTTTTTATACATCTTAGTACGACCGTTCACGTCATCCGATTTCACTGTTAACATTTCTTGTAGAGTGTAAGCGGCACCGTATGCTTCTAGTGCCCATACTTCCATCTCACCGAAACGCTGGCCACCGAACTGTGCTTTACCACCCAGCGGCTGCTGAGTAACAAGGCTATAAGAACCAGTAGAACGCGCATGCATTTTGTCATCAACTAAGTGATTCAGTTTCAGCATGTACATGTAACCAACAGTTACTTGACGTTCAAACTGATCGCCAGTACGGCCATCATAAAGTGTAACCTGACCACTACGAGGGTAGCCAGCTAGCTCAAGCATGTCTTTGATTTCGCTTTCTTTCGCGCCATCAAATGCAGGAGTAGCGATTGGTAAACCACCTTTTAAGTTTTCAGCCAAACGACGAATTTCGTCATCTGTGAAGCTAGCAATGTCTACGAACTGACGAGATTCACCAATTTCGTATGCTTGCTTGATGAAGTCACGTAGCTCATGAAGCTCACGTTGTTCTTTCATCATTTCTTCAATACGCTCACCAATACCACGAGCAGCTAGACCCATATGTGTTTCAAGGATCTGACCGATGTTCATACGTGATGGTACACCCAGCGGGTTAAGTACGATATCAACAGTACGACCTTTATCATCGTATGGCATATCTTCTACTGGTACGATAGTCGAGATAACACCTTTGTTACCGTGACGACCCGCCATTTTATCACCTGGTTGGATACGACGTTTAACAGCTAGGTATACTTTAACAATCTTAAGTACGCCTGGTGCTAAGTCATCACCTTGGGTAATTTTACGACGTTTGTTTTCAAACTTTTTATCGTATTCAGCTTTTAGCTCATCGTACTGGGCTGCTAGTTGCTCAAGTTCAGCTTGCTTATCTTCTTCAGCAAGGCTTTGAGTTAGTAGCTTCTCAGCATTCAATGACGCTAATCTATCTTCATCTTGACCGGCTGCGATAAGTAACTTACGAGCACGATCTAACACGCCTGCTTCAAGAATACGGAATTCTTCGTTAAAGTCTTTTTTCGCGTCACGAAGTTGCATTTCTTCAACTTCTAGCGCGCGCTTGTCTTTTTCAACACCATCACGGGTGAAGACTTGCACGTCAATTACAGTACCTGTTACAGAGTTTGGTACACGTAATGAGCTGTCTTTAACGTCAGACGCTTTCTCACCAAAGATAGCTCGTAGTAGCTTCTCTTCAGGAGTTAATTGCGTTTCGCCTTTCGGAGTCACTTTACCTACTAGGATATCGCCGCCTTTAACTTCAGCACCGATATAAACAACACCTGATTCATCAAGCTTGCCTAGTGCAGATTCACCCACATTCGGGATATCTGCAGTGATCTCTTCAGGACCTAACTTAGTATCACGGGCAACACACTGTAGTTCTTGAATATGGATAGTCGTTAGACGATCTTCTTCAACTACGCGCTCTGATAGTAAGATTGAATCCTCGAAGTTATAACCGTTCCATGGCATGAATGCCACGCGCAAGTTTTGACCAAGGGCTAAGTCACCTAAGTCAGTCGAAGGACCATCTGCTAACACGTCACCACGAGTAACCGGTTCGCCAACCATACAAGTTGGTTTTTGGTTAATACATGTGTTTTGGTTAGAACGTGTGTATTTGGTTAAGTTGTAGATGTCGATGCCCGCTTCACCAGGGATGCGTTCTTCTTCATGTACATTAACAACGATGCGACTTGCGTCAGCATACATTACTTCACCACCACGTTTAGCAACAATCGTTACACCAGAATCTTTCGCTAGTGTTAACTCAATACCAGTACCTACTAACGGTTTGTCCGCTTTCAATGTTGGTACTGCTTGACGTTGCATGTTTGAACCCATCAATGCACGGTTAGCATCATCGTGTTCTAGGAACGGGATAAGTGCTGCCGCTACAGAGATCACCTGTTGTGGTGATACATCCATATATTGCTGGTCCATGCGACCCATAAAGGTAGATTCACCTTTGTGACGACATGGGATTAATTCATCAACAAACTCATTGGTTTCAGTTAAGTTTGAGTTCGCCTGTGCGATAACAAACTGACCTTCTTCAATGGCTGATAAGTAATCAACTTCATCAGTTACTACACCGTCTACCACTTTGCGGTAAGGTGTTTCTAAGAAACCATAGTCATTGGTACGTGCGTACGTAGACAATGAGTTAATTAGACCGATGTTTGGACCCTCAGGAGTCTCGATTGGACATACGCGACCATAGTGAGTTACGTGAACGTCACGTACTTCAAAGCCAGCGCGTTCACGTGTAAGACCGCCCGGCCCTAATGCAGAAATACGACGTTTGTGCGTCACTTCTGATAGCGGGTTATTTTGGTCCATGAACTGTGATAACTGAGACGAACCAAAGAACTCTTTAACTGCTGCCGAAATAGGCTTAGCGTTAATAAGATCTTGTGGCATGATCGCATCTAGGTCACCTAAGCTTAAACGCTCACGTACCGCACGCTCTACACGTACTAAACCTACACGGAACTGATTCTCAGCCATTTCGCCAACACTACGAATACGACGGTTGCCTAAGTGGTCGATATCATCAACATCGCCTTGACCGTTACGAATAGAAATTAATACTTTCATAACAGACACGATGTCTTCTTTGCTTAATGTGCCTGGGCCTGTGTCAGTGTCATAACCAACACGGCTATTGAACTTCATACGACCTACAGTAGATAAGTCATAACGTTCTTCAGAGAAGAACAAGTTCTCAAATAAGGCTTCAGCCGCGTCTTTCGTCGGTGGCTCGCCTGGGCGCATCATGCGATAAATTTCTACTAGTGCTTCTAAGCGGTTAGTGCTTGAATCAATACGTAACGTATCAGAAATATATGCACCGCTGTCCACTTCATTGATATATAGAGTATCAATTTTAGTGTGACCTGCTTTAACCAATTCAGCCATTAACTCTAAAGTTAATTCATCATTCGCGTTTGCAATCACTTCACCCGTTGACTCATCAACGTAGTTTCTAGCAATTACACGGCCAATGATATACTCATGGGGTACTTCTAAATGGCTAATGCCTTTTTTCTCAATGCTCTTGATATGACGCGCTGTTACACGACGGCCAGACTCAACGAACACTTCACCGTCTTCACTTTTTATATCAAAGGCAGCGGTTTCACCACGTAAACGTGATGGCACAAGTTCCATAAGAACTTTACCGTCAGTTACTTCAAACGCAGTGGTTTCGAAGAAGATGTTTAAGATCTCTTCTGTCGTGTACTCAAGTGCACGCAACATGATTGACGCCGGTAATTTACGACGACGGTCAATACGTACATATAAGTTATCTTTTGCATCAAACTCAAAATCTAACCATGAACCACGGTATGGGATAACACGTGCGTTATAAAGCACTTTACCTGATGAGTGAGTTTTACCGCGGTCGTTATCAAAGAATACACCAGGGCTACGGTGTAGCTGAGAAACGATAACACGCTCTGTACCATTGATTACAAAAGTACCGGTATCGGTCATGAGCGGAATTTCGCCCATGTAAACTTCTTGCTCTTTAATGTCTTTAACTGTGCCTGGCGCTTCTTTATCCATCACCACAAGGCGTAGTTTTACGCGAAGTGGAGCAGAATAAGTCACACCGCGAATTTGACATTCTTTTACATCGAAAACTGGCTCACCAATACGATAACTTACGTATTGAAGCTCAGAATTTCCCGAGTAGCTTTTGATTGGGAACACAGAACGGAAGGCAGCTTCCAAACCATGATCGCCATCAGCGTCCGGCACTAAGAATTTTTTAAACGATTCTAACTGCGTTGACAGTAAGAAAGGTATATCCAAAACTTGTGGACGTTTACCAAAATCCTTACGGATACGTTTCTTTTCAGAATAAGAGTAAGCCATGGGGTTCCTCAGCTTGCTGATCTTTGACCCGACCTGTTCTTGTAAGAACAGACTTAACTGGCATCTAAGCCAAGATTGTACAACATTTAATTGTTGTTCCAATTAACTCCCACTTTAACACTAGCAAACTATAAAGCGTTGAAAGTAAAGAGAAAATTAGATTTTATTTGAGCTATAGGAATACATCGCTCTATAGCGCAAAAAGGCCGGTGATTAAATAATCACCAGCCCTTGCCTGATTTCTCAGACAGCGAACTTAGCAAAAGCTAAATTACTTAACCTCAACTTCAGCACCAGCTTCAGTAAGGTCTTTAGCAAGAGCTTCAGCTTCTTCTTTAGATACACCTTCTTTAACAGGTGTAGGAGCAGCTTCAACAAGAGCTTTCGCTTCTTTAAGGCCTAGGCCAGTTGCGCTACGAACAGCTTTGATTGCCGCAACTTTATTAGCGCCAGCGCCAGTAAGGATTACGTCAAATTCTGTTTTCTCTTCAGCAGCTTCAGCAGCAGGACCTGCTACCATAGCAGCTGCAGCAGTTACGCCGAATTTTTCTTCCATTGCTTCAACAAGAGCAACAACGTCCATTACTGACATTTCAGCAATTGCGTCAAGGATTTGGTCTTTAGTTACAGACATTACAAATTTCCTAATAATTAACGGACTCTAGGTCCAAAAAAATTTTACACCGAAAGATTGATTAAACAGCTTAAAATTAAGCAGCTTGCTCTTCTTTCTGTACACGTACTGCTTCAATTGTTTTACACAATTTGCCAGCAGACGCTTCTTTCATAGCGCTCATTAAGCGTGCAACAGCTTCGTCGTATGTAGGTAATGTAGCAAGCATTGCTGCATCAACAACATTTCCTTCAAAAGCGGCCGTTTTAAGCTCAAATTTCTCGTTCTTCTTTGCAAAAGCAGAAAAGATACGCGCAGCAGCACCTGGGTGCTCTGATGAGAAAGCGATTAAGCTTGGACCAACAAATGAATCAGAAAGGCACTCAAACTGTGTTCCTTCAAGAGCACGTTTTGCTAAAGTGTTACGGACAACTTTCATCCAAACACCATTTGCACGAGCTTCTTTACGAAGGGCAGTGATTGCGCCAACTGTTACACCACGAGAATCTGCAACAACTGCAGATAGAGCACCATTGGCTGCTTCGTTGACTTCAGCAACAATTGCTTTTTTGCCTTGAAGATTTAAAGCCATGGGTGTTACTCCTGGTTTAATGGGTTACCGTACATCGGCTTCCCTGTTCTACTCTTCCCTACCAAACAAGATAGAGATGCTTTTTACGGCGAGAGCCAGAAGATTAGGAAAAATCTATCTGGGGATTCACACCGTCTACGTAGGTGAATATTAAGGCCGAAGCCACCTACGGTCTTGGACGGAAGCCCAATTTATCGTTTTGCCCGAAGGCGCACCGAAATTATGGACTTCAACCCGAATTCTTTACTTGTTGAGAAAACAAAATTTCTCAACAAAATGGCGCAAAATTATAGTATAAATTTCACGCCATGTAAACACTCAATTAAACAACAGTTGTTGTTAAAGTGCTTTGGTCAACAGAAACACCTGCGCCCATTGTTGTAGAGATGGTTACTTTCTTAACGTAAACACCTTTTGCTTGTGAAGGCTTAGCCTTCTTAAGCGCAACAATTAGCGACTCAAGGTTTTGTTGAAGTTGCTCAACTGTGAAATCAACCTTACCAATAGTAGTATGGATGATACCATTTTTGTCATTGCGGTAACGCACTTGACCAGCTTTAGCATTTTTAACTGCTTCTGCAACGTTAGGTGTTACAGTACCAGTTTTAGGGTTTGGCATTAGACCACGTGGGCCTAAGATTTGACCTAGTTGACCAACAACACGCATAGCGTCTGGTGATGCAACAACAACGTCAAAGTTCATCTCGCCTTTCTTAACTAGCTCAGCAAGATCTTCCATACCTACTAGTTCAGCACCAGCTTCTTTCGCAGCTTCTGCGTTAGCGCCTTGTGTGAACACTGCAACGCGAACGTCACGACCAGTACCGTTAGGTAGTACAGTTGCACCACGAACGTTTTGGTCAGATTTACGAGCATCGATACCAAGGTTAACAGCAACGTCAACACTTTCTACGAATTTAGCTGTCGCTAACTCTTTTAAAAGAGCAACTGCTTCGGTGATTTCGTAATCTTTAGTCGCTTCCACTTTTTCGCGGATAGTACGCATACGTTTAGTTAATTTAGCCATTATCTTAGTCCTCTACGTTCAAGCCCATCGCACGCGCAGAACCTGCGATAGTGCGAACCGCAGCTTCTAAATCAGAAGCTGTAAGGTCAGGTTTCTTTGTCTCAACGATTTCTTCAAGTTGAGCACGAGTTACTGTGCCTACTTTTTCAGTGTTAGGACGGCCTGAACCAGATTTGATACCTGCAGCTTTCTTAAGTAAGTAAGCAGCCGGTGGCGTTTTCATGTCGAACGTAAATGAACGGTCGCCGTAAACAGAGATCACTACAGGAACTGGAGCGCCTTTTTCGATAGATTCTGTACGTGCGTTGAACGCTTTACAGAATTCCATGATGTTTACACCGTGTTGACCTAGTGCTGGACCTACTGGAGGACTAGGGTTAGCCATACCAGCAGCAACTTGTAGCTTGATTAGAGCTTCAACTTTCTTAGCCATTATAAATACCTCATTAGGTGGGTCTTAGCCTTGTGCGCGCGAGGACGCGTACTCTAGCGGCTTCCCAGTTTAAAAATTGGTTTCTCACTTTTCTGTATACAAACCAAGAAATGCTTACTTTGAATACAAAAAGGCCGCTGATTATAAGTTAATCAGCGGCCTTTTTCAAGCTTTATACCAAACAATATATTTTTTGGTATAAATCAGTTAATTTGTTTATCTATCTTGCTCAACTTGACCAAATTCAAGTTCAACAGGAGTAGAACGACCAAAGATAAGTACCGATACTTTTACGCGGCTCTTTTCATAGTCAACAGCTTCAACCACACCACTGAAATCAGCAAATGGGCCGTCAACAACACGTACCACTTCACCTGGTTCAAATAACGTTGCAGGCTTAGGCGCTTCAGCGTTTTCTTGTAAGCGGTTAAGAATGCGATCAGCTTCTTTAGCGCTAATTGGTGCTGGACGATCAGACGTACCACCGATAAAGCCCATAACACGCGCGGTGCTATTTACTAAATGCCAGCTTTTATCGTTCATATCCATTTGGATAAGTACATAACCTGGGAAGAATTTGCGCTCAGATTTACGCTTTTGACCAGCGCGCATCTCAACCACTTCTTCCGTAGGTACTAATACTTCACCAAAGCTATCTTCCAAACCTTCGATCTTGATATGCTCAAGAATAGTTTGTGCAACACGCTTCTCATAACCTGAGAAAGCCTGTACTACGTACCAACGTAGTTTCTTTTCGTTGTTCTCATCCGACATGGGATCAGATCTCCAATCCAGTTAAAAAGCCTACTGCGCGGAATAAAATGCCATCTAATCCCCAAAGGATAAGTGCCATAATCGCAGTTGCAACCATTACAATAAATGTCGTATGGGTAGTTTCTTGGCGCGTAGGCCACACTACTTTACGTACTTCGATGCGTGCTTCTTTTGCAAAAGCAAGGAAGGTACGCCCTTTTTCAGTTTGTGATGCAATCCCCAAACCAGCGGCAACAGCAACAACAACACTAATAGCACGTAATAACACAGACTGATCTGCGTACATATAATTACCAACTACTGCGCCTGCAAGTAGCGCAATTGCCACAAGCCACTTTACTGAATCCATCGCACTTGATGGAGTTTCTACATTCGTGCTCATAATATTATTACCTTAACTACAGACACAACAACCCTACACTATGGCAGGGTTAATCCATTAAAATCCAAACTTAAAAACAGACTTATTTAAACCGATTTTTAACCTCAGACTTTACCCACAAACAGGATAAAATGGCAGGGGCGGAGAGACTCGAACTCCCAACCATCGGTTTTGGAGACCGCTGTTCTACCAATTGGAACTACGCCCCTGCAAAGTGGATGCCTATTATACTTACGCAATTCATTAACACAAGTGTAAAAGATGCCCATAAGTCAAAATCTCATCACTAGATTGAAAAATCCATCTTAACATTGATTAAAAAGCAGTTTATGATTGTTTCAATTCAAGGGATATTACTACGCACGAGGAAGCACGTGCTAACAATAAAAACAACTATCTATACGGCCATTATTGGTTTTTTATGGCTATTTCATAACAGCGCGCTGGCACTGTCTTTACATTTAGACTCCTTCTCTAATGAACAGGGTTTAACGCAAAACTCTGTCACTTGCAGCATAACTGATCGCCGTGGTTTTCATTGGTTCGCCACCCAAGGTGGGCTCAACCGTTTTGATGGTTATGAATTTAAACGCTTTAAGTCTCATCCAACCCAGCCAAGTCTATCGAGTAATTGGATCACCGACTGTGTTACCACTGACAATAATCTGCTGTGGTTTTCTACAGCTACACAAGGGCTAAACGCCCTAAATACAGACACCGGTACATTCACTCATTTTAACCGTAGCAGTCCATTAGCGATTAAAGATAACCGCATTTGGTCAATGCTTACTGATCAACACAATAATTTATGGTTAGGCCATGAAGATGGTAACTTAACTCGCCTAAATGTAGCCGAGCATGAAACTGCCTACTTTACCTACTCGCCAAACACCCAAGGTAGTATTATTTTTCAGGATATGGTGATTGATGCTAAGCAAAATTTATGGCTGGCCAGTAATGAAGGATTAATAAAATTTGATACAAAAACAGCTAAATTTAGCCACTTTTCAGCAAGTAAAAAGCAACTATGGCGCCTAAAACTCACGCCACAAGGGCAGCTACTGATTGCCAGTAAAACAGGGCTTAGTGTCTTTGATTTAGAAAGTGAACAGTTTAATGATATAAAACAACTAGATGGTATATGGATAAGCGATATTTTAATCGATAATAACGAGCATCTTTGGCTTAGCAGCTACGGCCAAGGCTTATATTATAATCCCAACTATCAAACAACTCTGACAAGCTTTAGCCAATTTAAACACCTTCCACAGCAACGTCATGGGCTTGTTAATGATTACTTACTGTCTTTGTATCAAGACCAGCAAGGTATTCTGTGGATAGGCACTGATGGTTATGGGTTACAACGCTACGATATGCGCCAAAATCAATTTAATCATCAACAACACAGCGATGACCCTAACAGTATTAGCCATGATTTTATCCGGGCCTTACTTAAAGATTCGCAAGGGCAATTATGGGTCGGTACCCGCAACGGGTTAAATAGACAAACAAAAGACGGCTTTGTGCGCTATCACGTCGATACCAGCAACCTTACCAACAACAATATATTCAGCCTTCATGAAGATAGCCAACAGCGTATTTGGATTGGCACCTATGGTGGCGGTTTATTGCGTTATAACCGCGAAAGCGATGACTTTACATCATTCACAGTGCAAAGCCACCAGCTCAGCAGCAATAACATTTATGCGATCACCAGCGATCGGAACGGCAACTTATGGTTGGGAAGCAATCAAGGTTTAAGTCTGTTTAACCCAGATAACTTGACCATTGAGCATTTTAAGCACTCGGAACAACACAATAGTATATCGAACAACACCGTATTTAGCCTCGTTTACGATAACGTTGCTAATGCAATTTGGGCTGGTACTCGAGTTGGCTTAAATAAACTCACCCTCAACAACAATGAATTTAGCCATTATCAAGCCGATCAAACAAACCCAAATAGCTTAAGTCATAACATGGTTACCGCCCTTCATCTGCAAGATGACAATACACTGTGGGTGGGTACTTTTGGAGGCTTAAATAAACTGAATAAAACAACGGCAGAGATAACCCGAATCACCGAGCATGATGGCCTGCTAAACGATAATATTTTTGCCATTAAACAGGATGCCAAAGGTTACCTGTGGCTGGCAAGCAACCAAGGTTTAACACGTTATCAGCCCAGCTCTGAAAATATGCAGCATTTTTTACCCCGTGATGGCGTGCAACATAATTCATTTATTCTCGGCGCGGCTTATCAAGCGCAGAGCGGTGAACTATTTTTTGGCGGGATCAACGGCTTTAATCAATTTGATCCGCTTAAGCTACAGCTGGCAGCTACAACTCCAGAGCCTGTGTTAACCGAATTACTAATTAACAATCAAGCGATAGCCACTGCCCCATATACTAAGCACGAGACTCAAGCTGCGAAATTAATTAGCTATATACAAACACTCTCCTTTAACAAAGGTGTCGGCGTGATCGGCTTTAAGTTCTCAGCATTACATAGCCCGTCGGCACCTCAACAATATCAATATGCATACAAACTCGCTGGTTTTGATAAGCAATTTCTATATACCAACGCACAACAACGACAAATAAACTACCCGCAACTGCCCGCAGGCGACTATCAGCTGCAACTAAAAGTAAAAGATCAGTATGGCCAATGGAGCAATGCTAAAGCTATGCTCGATTTCACGGTGGTGCCGCCGTGGTGGCAAAGTCGCCTTGCCTATGCCGGTTATGTTCTTCTCACAGGGGTTATTATTTGGCTTATTGCGGCCTCGCTATACCGCGCCAAGCTGGCCGAACAAACAAGTAATCAAGCCCGTGAACTGAATCGCTTAAAAAGTCAGTTTTTAGATAATATTAGCCATGAATTAAAAACGCCTCTGAGTTTAATACTCGCGCCACTTGAAAGCTTGCAGCTAAACCATAAAGATCAAGCTAGCCAAAAACAATTATCGATGATCAAACGCAATAGCCTACGTTTGCTGACCTTAATAAATCAACTATTACAGCTAAGCCAACGCCCCAGCTGCGCTATACATTACGTTTCGCCCTATCCTTTAGCACCATTTATAAAGCAGCTGGTTGCTGACTTCACGGTGCTGTTTGAACAAAAAGGTATTCACGTAACAATGACAGATCTCAGCCAAGGCTCTTGCTGCATAGCCCTTGAGCCAGAACATGCAACGTCAATTATTACCAACTTAGTTAGTAATGCCCTCAAATATACCCACTCAGGCGGTCAAGTTGAGATTAGCTTATCAGTGCATAATGACATGGCTCATATCGCGATTGTTGACACCGGTATTGGCATCGAAAAACACCAACAAGGCATTATTTTTGAACGCTTTACGCGTGTTGCAGCACAAAATCAAAACGGCAGTGGAATTGGCCTTGCTTTAGTTAAACAATTGCTAGAGCAATACGGCGGGCAGATTTCACTAACAAGTGAAGTAGGTAAAGGCAGTTGTTTTACTGTATCTCTGCCTTTGACTGAAGCAGAGCATGGCGCAACTTCGCTAGCAGCACCAGTAAATGAAGCAACCCGCCTCAGCAATTCGCAAAAGCTACTGATTGTTGAAGATAACGACGAAATGCGCGAACTACTGCTGACTTTGTTTGCTACTGAGTACCACTGCTTAAGTGCTATTAACGGCGAACAAGGCTTAGCCATCTGCCAAACAGAAATGCCAGATCTAGTGATCAGCGATGTGATGATGCCTTGCATGGACGGTTATCAATTACTTAATGCGCTACGCACAAATAACATTACCAGCCATATACCAGTGTTATTATTGTCAGCAAAAGCCGATACACAAAGCAGACTAAAAGGCCTTGATTTACTAGCAGATGATTTTTTAAGTAAACCATTTGAGCCGCAATTACTGCTCAGTAGAGTACAAGGGTTACTGAGTATTCGTGCAGTCCTTAATCGGCACTTAGCAAAGCAGCTTGCGGCTCATGCTCCGCCGCTGGTACTCGATCAGCAGCTTACACAAAGTAAAGATTACCAATTTACCGAACGCCTGAAAAACATCATCCGTGATAACTATCACAACGAAGCGTTTAGTATTGAAGAATTCGCTGCAGGATTATATTTAAGCCCACGTGCCTTACAACTGAAAATGAAAGCACTCTACAATTTAACTCCCAGTGATTATATTCGTAATACTCGTTTAGAGTATGCTGAAAAGTTACTTAGCGACAGCGATCTGAGCATAGGTTTAATTGCTGAAAAAGTCGGCTTTAGCTCACAAAGTTACTTTGCTCGCTGCTTTAAGGCAAAGCATAACGTTTCGCCCAAGCAGTTTAGGGAAAATACCAACCTGAATGCAAAAACTTCGCCTGTGTGACCAAAGTGTTCGCCTCAGTACTATTTTTAACCTTATGATTTCTTTAAATTAACTTTAAAACAATTTGTAGAATAAAAACCTTCACTGTTTCTATTTGGCACATTAATTAAGGAAAATCATATGCTCACAACAACTAAAAAAGTACTGTTGGCAACCCTCGTTGCTAGCAGTCTTAGCGCTTGCCAAAGTACCTCGACCAAGGTCACTTCAAACCAAGATTCACCAAACATTAATGAAATCGCCCAACAACAATATAATGGTCCAAAAGCGCGTATTGCCGTGGCACGCTTTACCGATAAATCGAATGACTCTCATTGGTGGCGAAAAGAAATAGGTGAAGGCATGGCCGACCAACTCACCACAGCTTTGGTAGGCACCAATCGCTTTATCGTACTTGAACGCCAAGCGTTAGATGCAGTGTTATCTGAGCAAGATCTAGCGGCTTCAGGTCGTGTTAGCGCAGCATCAGGCGCAGCTTACGGTGAAATTGAAGGAGCCGAAATAGTTGTGGTAGCAGCGGTAACTGAATTTGATGACGACAGCTCAGGTGCCAGTGTTGGTACTGGCGGTTTTATAGGTGATGTGTTTAGCTCAGTATCGGCAGGTTTTTCAGGCTCGCATATGGCGATTGATTTGCGCCTTATCGATACTCGCACCTCACGTATTTTAGCAGCCACCAGCGTCGAAGGAGGTAGCAAAGATTTTGATTTTACCAGTGCGGCAACTAATTTTGGCGGTGCATTAGTCGGTGGTAATTTAAGTGGCTGGTCAAACACCCCTAAAGAAAAAGCGCTCCGCGAAGTGATAATCAAAGCCGTTGAGTTTTTACAAACTAAAGTCCCAGCCACTTACTATCGCTATAACAGCAATAATACCTTAGCATCAGGATACACTGCACCACCACCGCTTACTACCACGGCAGCCAAGTCAAAAGCCGCTGCTCCAGTAGCAAAAGTCGATGTTCCTACGCATAGAATGCCGCATTATGAAAAGATGGATTTAGCCATGTCTCGCATGAATCTAGTCTGTTTAGGTTATTTAAAAAACCAACCCAATTATGAAGAATTTGAAACTGAAGATGTTAAATACGACCGTCAAACAGTCATTGCACTGCGTGAATACCAACAAGAGAAACAATTAAAAGTGACTGGACTTGCAGACGAAGCAACCAAAAAGTCACTCGATGAAAGTCAATGTATTGCCAAAACCAATAAGTCAGGGCTTGAGAGCTTAGGTAGTATGTTTAAAATTAACTAACCAAAGATCAGGTTATTTAGCAGCCAGTTTATTCTTGGCTGCTATACCATCTATATACTTAGAACAGCTGTAACAGCTCGCCCTGATAAAAATCACAAAGCAACCAAATTTGTTGAAAAGGATGGGTAAGCGGTATCGTTATATTCTGTAACTCAGCGTCAAAATCCGCTTTATGCCAAATGGTGCTGGCGTTACGAATAAGCAGCCATGTTTGCTCTGATTGATAGTGCTTTTTTCCTTTTTGTTCTAATAACCGCTGCAGTGCACAGTGCAGCCGCTGCTCACTTGGTTGCATTGCCATATCAGCAAGATCTCGTTGCATGCTTATAGATAAAGGCCTGCCGAGTACTGCCATGGCTTCGGTTTCGCTGGCATATAAATGTGCTATTTCAATATCAAGCTTCTGTTCATTACGATAGCAACTGATATCTGGTTTACTCGGCTGATTATGCCAAATATGGCGCATTGGAATACCAAAGCGATGTTCATAGCAACGCAAGAACAACTTGCCTGCATCATGCTCAAGTTGTAATTTTTCTTGCTCACTATGACGCGTCATTAAGTACCGCATATACATCAGCTAACAGGCTTGATGCACCAAATCTAAATGTTGACGGATTCAAATAACTTTCTCCCATAATATCAGTCGCTAGCTGTAAGTAATTACTTGCATCCATAACCGTTTTCACGCCACCTGCAGCTTTAAAACCGACTACACGCGACGACTTTTTAATCGTACTTAACATCACATCGGTTGCTTCAAGAGTGGCATTTGTAGCTACTTTGCCGGTGCTGGTTTTAACAAAGTCAGCACCACCGGCAATTGCTATTTCTGTCGCCAGTGTTATCAACTGCGCTGTTTTTAGTGCGCCGGATTCTATAATTACTTTCAATTGTACGTGTTCAGGACAACACTCTTTACTGGCACGCACATATTCTAGCGCTGTAGCTTCGTCCCCCGCGATTAAGGCTTGATACGGTAACACCAAATCAATTTCATCTGCGCCACGCTCTATTGCGATTAATGTTTCATTAATTACTTCACTTAGCTCACTGTTGCCTGAGGGAAAGTTAGTTACTGTGGCGACTTTTACATAACTAAGCTCACGCTCAGCTAAAGCAAGCTTGGCGTCATCAACAAACTCACTATAAACACACACTGCAGCCGGAATACCTAGGTTGGGCTTAATACTAGCCACCAAGGCCTGTATTGTTGCCGCGCTATCATTACTATTTAAACTGGTTAAATCCATTAATTGCACGGCCAATGCCGCATCAGTTAGTTGCGTTGTCATAAATCCACCAAGTAAGTTCATGTATTAGCAATAGTACCAAATTTAACTATTCTCGCTATAGCTAATAACCAAACACTATAAGCTAGATATACACTCACTATTGCCCTTGCAACTCGGCGCAATCCCCTGTTAACTAAGGCTTAAGCCAAATCGAACAACCCTATATAACTTTTAGTTATATTAACTGGGTTTTAATTATTTTTTACTTAGCTTACGCCACTATATTCTGAGTTCCTGAAAAGCATCTTTGCTGTAATTTTTTCCAAGGGTCTACACATGCAATATTTACCTATCTTTACCAAGCTCGACAATAAACCAGTATTGGTTGTTGGCGGTGGAGAGGTTGCGTTACGTAAGTGCCGTGCATTTTTGAAAGCTCGCGCTGATGTCACTTTAGTAGCACCTTGGTTTTGTGATGAATTAAAAGAGCATGCACAAAATAATGATGTCACTCTAATTGACGCTTTTTTTGATGAATCACATCTTGATGGCAAAATGCTGGTCATTGCCGCAACTGACAATGACGGCGTAAATAACAGCGTATTTGAACTCGCAAATGCACGAAATGTATTCGTTAACGTGGTGGATGACCAACCTAAATGCACCTTTATTTTTCCTTCAATTGTTGATCGTGACCCGATCACTATTGCAATTTCAAGTGCTGGCACAGCGCCGGTATTAGCACGGCGCTTACGCGAGAAGTTAGAAACGCTTATTCCACAACACATCGGCCCGCTTGCAAGTTTAGTTGGCAGCTTTCGCGACAAAGTAAAACAGCGCTTTACGAGTTTTGCTGATCGTCGCCAATTTTGGGAAGGCGTATTTGATTCATCTGTCGTCAGCAAAGTACAAACAGGTGATACAGCTGCCGCAAGCGTACAGCTTGAACAATTACTCGATAGCAAACTGGATCCTGAAGGTGAAGTATACGTAATTGGCGCAGGTCCAGGAGATCCAGAGCTATTAACACTGAAAGCACTGCAACTAATGCAACAAGCTGATGTGGTGGTGTATGACTTTCTAGTCTCTGACGAAATTATGGAGCTAGTACGCCGCGATGCTGATTTAATTTGTGTGGGTAAACGCTTAGGCGATCACAGTGTCGTGCAAGAAGATACTAACCAAATGCTAGTTGACCTTGCCAAGCAAGGTAAAAAAGTGTGCCGCATTAAAGGTGGCGACCCGTTTATTTATGGCCGTGGTGGTGAAGAAGTTCAAGTACTGGCAGCTAATAACGTAAATTACCAAATCGTCCCTGGCATAACTGCTGCCGCAGGTTGTAGCGCTTATGCGGGTATTCCGCTAACGCACCGTGACCATGCACAAGCCATACAGTTTGTAACTGGTCACTGTAAAAAAGACGGTCAAGAACTAGATTGGCAATCACTGGCAAAACCAAACCAAACTCTGGCTATTTATATGGGTGTAATTAAGTCTCCCCATATTCAAGCACAATTATTAAAACATGGTCGCGGTGCAGATACACCCGTGGCAATTATTGAAAACGGTACTCGCAAAAATCAACGCGTTGTAACCGGTAAATTAGGTGAGCTGGCCGATTTAATCGAGCGTCACAGCATTATTTCACCGGCATTATTAATTATTGGTGAAGTTGCTTCATTACATGAAGAACTTCATTGGTTTGGCACAAAAGCCCAAACCAGTAGCTTTGCACAACCGCTTACAGACGTGGCATAGCTTTAAACTATTTAGATTTTAACTTTTAATCATTTTAGTAGGACGACTAACAATGGCTTTAACTCACCTTCAGCAATTAGAAGCTGAAAGTATCAAAATCATGCGCGAAGTTGCTGCTGAGTTTGAGAACCCAGTTATGCTTTACTCTATCGGTAAAGATTCATCGGTACTTTTACATTTAGCGCGTAAAGCGTTTTACCCAGGTAAAATTCCGTTTCCACTGCTTCACGTTGATACCAACTGGAAGTTTAAAGAAATGATCGAATTTCGTGATCGCTTAGCAAAAGAGTACGGTTTTGACTTACTCGTCCACAAAAATCCGGAAGGCTTAGCGATTGATATCAGCCCATTTACTCATGGCTCTGGTAAGCATACCGATATCATGAAAACCCAAGGCTTAAAACAGGCGCTTGATAAATACGGTTTTGATGCCGCGTTTGGTGGTGCACGCCGCGACGAAGAAAAATCTCGCGCTAAAGAGCGTGTTTATTCATTCCGTGATAAACACCACAGATGGGATCCAAAAAACCAACGTCCAGAGCTTTGGAATACCTATAACAGTCAAGTTAACCCTGGCGAAAGCATCCGTGTATTCCCACTTTCTAACTGGACTGAACTTGATATTTGGCAATATATCTATCAAGAAAACATCGATATGGTTCCCCTTTACTTAGCCAAAGAGCGCCCTGTTGTAGAGCGTGATGGTACTTTGATCATGGTTGATGATGAGCGTATGCCGCTTAAAGAAGGCGAAGTACCAATGATGAAATCTGTTCGTTTTCGTACTTTAGGTTGTTACCCACTTACCGGTGCAGTGGAATCAACAGCCAGTACACTGACTGAGATTATCGAAGAAATGCTGCTATCTACGTCATCTGAACGTGAAGGTCGGGTAATTGACCACGATTCAGCAGGTTCAATGGAGAAAAAAAAACGTGAGGGCTATTTCTAATGTCTATTAATACTAGCGATACAATTAACGAAGTAAAAGCAATTGGCATCGACGCCTATCTTGCTCGCCAACAAGACAAAAGCCTATTGCGTATGCTGACCTGTGGTAGTGTGGATGACGGTAAATCAACCCTAATTGGCCGCCTACTGCACGACAGCCACCAAATTTATGAAGATCAGTTAGCAGCACTGCATAAAGATAACGAAAAAGTCGGTAATGCCGGTGAAGAGCTCGATTTAGCACTACTGGTTGACGGCTTACAAGCTGAGCGTGAGCAAGGCATAACTATTGATGTAGCGTACCGTTATTTTTCAACGGCTAAACGTAAATTCATTATTGCTGATACTCCAGGGCATGAGCAATACACCCGCAACATGGTAACCGGTGCATCAACCAGTGATGTAGCGATTATTCTTGTTGATGCGCGCTACGGTGTGCAAGTACAAACTAAGCGTCACAGCTTTATCTGTGATTCATTGGGTATTAAACAGTTTGTTGTTGCCGTGAATAAAATGGATATTGTTGATTTTGACGAAACCGTTTATGAGCGCATTAAAGCCGATTATTTAAAATTTGCCGAGCAACTTAACGTATCTAACATCAAGTTTGTGCCTATGTCGGCGCTTAAAGGCGATAACGTAGTAACACGCTCAGAGCACACACCATATTACACAGATAAACCACTGCTTGAGTTATTAGAAGACTCACCAGCAGCTGAAACAGACACTGGCTTTGAAGCGCGTTTCCCTGTGCAGTATGTAGTACGCCCTAACCTAAACTTCCGTGGTTTCCAAGGTACTTTGACCTCAGGAAAATTACGCGTTGGTGATGCTATTAAAGTATTGCCATCAGGTAAAACCTCAAGCATTAAAGAGATTGTCACCTTTGACGGCAACTTAGACACAGCCGAAGCTGGTCAAGCAATTACTTTAACGCTTAACACTGAAATTGATATTAGCCGAGGGGACGTGATCGTTCCTGCTGATTCAACAGCGACTGTAACTAACCAAGTACAAGCAAAGCTTGTGTGGATGCACGAAGCGCCGCTGGTACTGGGTAAAAGCTATAACTTTAAGCTAGGCAGTAAAAATACTTCGGCTATCGTGAAAAAGATTGATCACACCATTGATGTGAACACCCTTGAACACGGCAGCGCAGACAGCCTGCAGTTAAACGAAATCGCGATTGTTACCCTAGAATTGACCGAAACCATTTTGGCCGATGCTTATCACAACAATCACGAAACCGGTGCGTTTATTTTAATCGATCGTTTATCTAACTTAACTGTTGCGGCGGGTATGATTGAAAACGTGCTTGCTAAGCAAGAACAAACTGGTAACTTTAGTGAGTTTGAAGTTGAATTTAATGCGTTAGTACGCAAGCACTTCCCACATTGGCAAGCGCTTGATATATCAAAGCTTAAATAACCAACTTTGCCTGTTAAGGACATATAAAGCATGTATCAACAGCTAGTATTAACAGGCATTATGCTAACTTTAGTCGGGTGCCTGTTTGGCACGCGGCTAAAGCCAGCATGGCTTTTTGTTGGCGCCATTGGCACCGCATATCTAGGCGGGTTAATCGACCTTGAAGATATGCTGATCAACTACGCCAATCCATCACTGATCACCTTAGTGTTATTAGTACTGGTTTCGATTGCGGTTGAAAAAACTACACTCGTACAAAAGCTTGCCCAGTCATTATCAAAAGGAAGTTTAACCAGCTCAGTCACTAAGCTCGGACTTTCTACAGCGTTTTTATCCTCATTTACCAATAATACAGCGGTTGTCGCATCGCTCATTACTGCCATAAAAGACAATCCAAACCATTCACCTTCAAAGCTACTATTACCGCTGTCGTATACTGCTATTTTAGGTGGCACAATTACCTTAATTGGTACTTCAACAAATTTAATCGTCAATGGTTTTGCCGTTGATGCAGGCATGGCACCGCTAGGCTTTTTCGACTTTACCATAGTCGGGTTAGGCGCATTAAGTGTGGGCCTGATCACTATTTTAGTGATGCTAAAATATTTGCCAGACAACGGCAAAAACGATCAAGAAGTGGTGCCTTTTTATCTCGAAGGTAAAATAGAAGAAGGCTCAAAACTAATTGGTAAAAGCGTAGAAGAAAATGGCCTGCGCGAACTTAAAGACTTATTCCTAGCGGAAATTATTCGCGGCGATAAACGCATTTGTGCAGTGACCCCGCAACAAGTGATTAAAGCGGGCGATGTATTGCTGTTTGTCGGTGACATCAAATCAGTGCCATTGCTAACACGCTTTGACGGGCTAAAAATAGTTCACGATAAACATCAAAAAGATGTTGAGCACCTCGTTGAAGTTGTTGTCAGCCAATCATCTAAATTTATAGGAAAAACAGTTAAAGAAGCGCGTTTTCGTGAACAGTTTCATGCCGCTGTTATCGCTATTCGTCGCGGCCATGACCGCTTGCAAGGTGGCCTTGGTAAAGTGCAGCTGCAAGCGGGAGACTCACTGATCCTCGCACCAGGTAAAGACTTTTATAGTCTGCCTAATTTAAAACGCGAATTTGTGTATATTTCCGGGCTTGATTTACAAACTCACTTAGCGCCCAAGCAATCTAACTTAGTATTAGCGAGCTTTGCAACGGTACTTGGGCTGAGTATTATTGGCTATGTACCACTGGTAAAAGGCTTATTAGTATTGCTGATTGGCTTAATGCTCACGGGAACGATAAAGCTGAGTGAAGTAAAACGCCGTTTTCCTATTGAGTTACTCGCTGTAGTTGGTAGCGCCATTGGCCTTGCAAAACTGATGATAGGCACCGGCCTAGCTGGACAAATATCTGCAGCATTGTTTTATGTACTCGGTGATTTTGGCCCCTATGGTGCGTTTATCGCGATTTTTGTAATGACAGTAATGTTCACCGAACTTATCACCAATAACGCCGCAGCGGCACTATCATTCCCTGTCGCTTATGCATTAGCAATGGGCTTTAATGTTGACCCGCTGCCGTTTATTATGGCGGTCGCCTTTGGTGCATCTGCAAGCTTTATATCACCATTTGGTTATCAAACTAACCTGATGGTTTATAGCGCCGGCAATTATCGTTTAAAAGACTATGTATTAATGGGCTTACCGCTTTCTATTATTTATTCAATAACGGTATTAACCCTGATCCCGCTGGTATTTCCATTTTAAGCCAGCGCTTACTCATAAGAGAGTTTTATAATGGATGAGAACATTGTTTGGCATAACTATGCCATTACTAAAGCACAACGTAGCGAACACAAAAGCCATAAACCGGCTATTTTATGGTTCACTGGTTTTTCCGGCTCAGGTAAAAGCACCGTAGCAAACGCCCTTGAAAGCGCACTCAATCAACAAGGTATTCACACCTACCTGCTTGATGGCGACAACGTACGCCACGGCTTGTGTAAAGATTTAGGCTTTAGCGACGAAGACCGTATCGAAAATATTCGCCGCGTTGGTGAAACCGCTAAACTAATGGTCGATGCTGGATTATTGGTACTCACCGCATTTATTTCCCCATTTCGCGCGGAACGCGATATGGTAAGAAACTTAGTCGATGACGGTGAATTTATCGAAGTGTTTTTAGACACACCTCTGGACGTATGCGAGAGCCGCGATCCAAAAGGCTTATACAAAAAAGCCCGCGCAGGTGAAATAAAACACTTCACAGGTATAGATTCAGACTACCAAATACCCCATTCACCGGAAATAATTTTAGATACCAGTAAAAACACCCTAGACCAATCGGTGCAAGAGCTGATAGCGTATCTAAAACAACAGCAAATTATTAAAGGTTAAGTCATGAACCAAACGGAACTGCTCGAAGAAATACTGATCCTTGCCCGCCAAGCTGGCAGCGCTATTATGGGGATTTACGAAAAGGATTTTAACGTTGAGTACAAAGCTGATGAAAGCCCTGTAACCGACGCAGATCTTGCAGCTCACAAAGTGATTGCCAATGGCCTAGCCCACTTAACCCCAGAGATTCCTGTATTAAGTGAAGAAAGTGCCGATATCAGCTGGGATATCCGTCAAACGTGGACCCGCTATTGGCTGGTTGACCCAATCGACGGCACTAAAGAGTTTATTAAAAAGAACGGTGAGTTTACCGTTAACATCGCCTTGATTGAAAACGGCAAGCCTATCTTAGCGGTAGTAGATGCGCCTGCGCTAGGCGTGTCTTATCTGGCAGCAGAGGCAATCGGCGCATTTAAGGACCGCGGTGATGAGCGCATCGAGCTTAAAGTCACCACCAAAGCAAACAAAGGCCTTATTCGCGTAGTCGGCAGCCGCTCGCATCCATCACCGGATTTAGCCGAGTTTGTAAAACGCTTTGACGAGGTGGAAATGGTCTCAAAAGGCAGTTCACTAAAACTGTGCTTAGTCGCCGAAGGCAGCGCCGATATTTACCCACGCCTAGGCCCAACCTGCGAATGGGACACCGGCGCAGGTCACGCTATAGCCGAAATCGCCGGCGCAAAAGTCACTAAGCTTGATGGCAGCCCGCTGTTATACAACACAAAAGATGAGTATTTGAATCCGTATTTTGTGGTGAGTGTGATAGAAGAAGAAACCAAGCTATAAGCCGTAAGTTTTAAGTGGTAAGTTTAAGGCCGACTCTTCACTTGTAGGAGTTGGCTTCAGCCACGAAAAATCC
>NZ_JACJEQ010000023.1:29966-64361 GCF_014164125.1 Pseudoalteromonas sp. SG44-8
TGCTCTGCATTCTATTTGAAAAAACAATTTCACCACAGAGAACACCGAGTCGCTTCGCTACACGGAGGTTGAGTTATAAGCTTTAACTCGTAGGAGTTGGCTTCAGCCACGAAAAATCTGCTCTGCATTCTATTTGAAAAAACAATTTCACCACAGAGAACACCGAGGCGCTTCGCTACACAAAGGTTGAATCATAAGCTTTAAGCGGTAAGTTTAAGCCCGACTCTTCACTCGTAGGAGTTGGCTTCAGCCACGAAAAACCTGCTCTGCATTCTATTTGAAAAAACAATTTCACCACAGAGAACACCGAGTCGCTTCGCTACACAGAGGTTGAATCATAAGCTGTAGAACTTTAAGCGATAAGTTTAAGCCCGACTCTTCACTCGTAGGAGTTGGCTTCAGCCACGAAAAATCCTGCTCTGCATTCTATTTGAAAAAACAATTTCACCACAGAGAACACCGAGGCGCTTCGCTACACAGAGGTTGAATCATAAGCTGTAGAACTTTAAGCGGTAAGTTTAAGCCCGACTCTTCACTCGTAGGAGTTGGCTTCAGCCACGAAAAATCCTGCTCTGCATTCTATTTGAAAAAACAATTTCACCACAGAGAACACCGAGTCGCTTCGCTACACGGAGGTTGAGTTATAAGCTTTAACTCGTAGGAGTTGGCTTCAGCCACGAAAAATCTGCTCTGTATTCTATCTTAAAAATAAATTTCACCACAGAGAACACCGAGTCGCTAGGCTACACAAAGAAGTGAAAGGCATTAGGTTAAAGACTGAGACTAGCTCCACCTGAAATCTAACCCCTCAATACAACTTACTAGGCATAAAGTCGCGCCTACGCATATTAAAACACCGATGCCAACCCGTAGGCTAGAGTTTACCTCGCGCAATTTTATGCTCACGAGCGCACAGAGGCGCTTCGCTACACACAAAAGTGAAATGCAAGAGATTGAAGGCTGGAGACTAGCTCTACCTGAAATCTGACACCTATAATCTGATCCCTAATACAGCTTGCGCGGCATCAATACCTAAAAGCAAAAAACCGCTCAATGAGCGGTTTTTTAAACGTAAAATTAGAATCATACCTATGGCATAGCGTCTAAATCTGCGCCTTCTTTTTCGATAACTTCTGGTATTAAGTCTTCTTTACTTACGCCCATCGCAAGCGCAACGGCACTAGCAACATAAATCGAAGAGTAAGTACCAATAAACACACCAAATAACAGCGCTGTAGCAAAACCATGAATAGTTTGACCACCCCAAGCAAACAAGGCGATTAATACTAAAATAGTGGTAATTGAAGTTACTAGAGTACGGTTAAGTGTTTGCGTTAATGAAATATCAATTATCTCAACAGTATCGTCGATACGCACTTTGCGGAAGTTCTCACGAATACGGTCAGATACAACGATAGTATCATTAAGAGAGTAACCTATTACCGCCAGTATTGCCGCCAATATGGTTAAGTCGAACTCTAACCCTAATACTGAAAACAAACCTAAAGTAATGATTACATCGTGTAAAAGTGCCGACACTGCGCCTACCGCAAAACGCCACTCAAAGCGAAATGCCACATAGATCAAGATACAAATAAGCGCAGTTAACATGGCAAGGCCACCCTGCTCTTTTAAGTCTTCACCTACACTTGGGCCAACAAACTCAATTCGACGCATTACTACGCTATCATCGGCTTTTTTAAGTGCATCAATTACTTGGTTACCAATTACTTCGGCTTTAACATCATCACCGCGTGGTGCTAAGCGAACCAAAATCTCTTGGCTTGAACCAAATAATTGTACTGATGCATCTGCAAAACCATTTTCAGCTAACACTGAACGTACTTTCTTTAAGTCTGCTGGTTGTGCAAAACCGACTTCTACCGCTGTACCGCCCGTAAAATCTAAGCCAAAGTTTAAACCTTTAACGAAGAACGATGCGAACGATGCCAAAATAAGTAGCGTTGAGATGCTCATAGCAACTTTGCGCAGCGACATAAACCCTAAAGTTCTGCCGCCTAATTTTAAAATTTGCATATCTGCTCCTTAAATTGACAGCTTATCAATGCGCTTACCACCAATACATAAGTTGATTACCGCACGGGTACCAACAATGGCTGTAAACATTGAGGTGATAATACCTATCGCAAGTGTCACTGCGAAACCAGCAATTGGGCCTGTACCCACTGCGAACAAGATAATCGCAGCAATTAAGGTGGTAATATTGGCATCAAAAATTGTACTAAAAGCACTATCATAACCATGATGAACAGCCTGTTGCGGACTACGTCCATCGGCCAGCTCTTCGCGAATACGCTCAAATATTAGTACGTTGGCATCAACTGCCATACCTACCGTTAGTACGATACCAGCAATACCTGGCAGTGTTAGTGCAGCGCCTGGGATCAACGACATAACACCCACAATCAATACTAAGTTAGCTGCTAAGGCAATATTAGCGACTAAGCCAAAACCTTTGTAATAAACTAACATAAAGATCAGTACAAACAAGAAACCTAAAGCAACCGCTGTCATACCTGCTTCGATATTTTCTTGACCTAAGCTTGGCCCTACCGTGCGCTCTTCAACAATTTGAATTGGCGCAACAAGTGCTCCAGCACGTAGTAATAAACTTAAGTTATGTGCTTCTGCAGGGTTATCAATGCCGGTGATGCGAAACGAACGATCAAGACGCGCTTGTATAGTTGCAACGTTGATCACTTCTTCCACCTTAATTGGTGGTAGCGCTTTACCGTTTTCGTCTGTTTTACCAGAAGGCTTATACTCTATAAATACCGTCGCCATACGCTTGCCAATAGCACGCTTAGTGAAAGCATTCATTTTCGCGCCGCCTTTGCTATCAAGGCTAATACTTACTTGCGGACGTTGGTATTCATCGGCACCCGATTGCGCACCAGTAATGTGACTACCTTCGAGAATAATGCGTTTTTTAAGTACCACTGGGTAGCCATCACGGCTCATGATCATTTCAGTACCAGGCGGAATACGCCCTTGCGCTGCTGCCGTTGGATCGGCATTTTCGTCTACTTCACGAAACTCAAGAGTTGCTGTAGCACCCAAAATCTCTTTCGCACGCGCAGTATCTTGAACACCTGGTAGCTGCACAATAATACGCTCTGCACCTTGACGTTGTACGTTAGGCTCAGCAACACCGATTTGGTTAATACGGTTACGGATAATGGTTTCGTTTTGCTTGATAGCATAGTCACGAATTTCTTTGAGTTTTTGCTCGCTGATGGTGGCATAAAACGCGTTATCGTTAGAGCTATCATCAATGTAGTTGTGTAATGGGTAGCGTGACTGTAAAAAACGCTCTGCCGCATCTTTATCTTCTGCGCTGCGCATCTCCACACGAATACGTTCAGTACCAGCTACACGACGTACCGTGCGATAGCGTAGTTTTTCTTCACGTAAATCACTTTTATAGTCTTGATCCATTTGTTCCAGCGCGTTATCAACCGCTGTCACCATGTCAATTTCCATCGTAAAGTGAACACCGCCACTTAAATCCAAGCCCAATTTCATTGGATTGCCGCCAAGGGCTTTTAACCAATGAGGTTGCGCCGGGGCCATGTTAATGGCTGAGATGTAATCGTCGCTCAATGAATCACGCAATAAATCTTGCGCTTTAAGCTGCTCTTCAACATTTTTAAAGCGGATCAACACTTGGCCGTTTTCGAACTTAACTGATTTTACGGTAACATTGTGCTCTTTGAGGGTCGCATTTACTTTGTCTACTACAGCTAGATCTGCATCAGTTCCTTTAGTACCTGAAATTTGTATGGCCGGATCACGACCATACAAATTAGGAGAGGCATATAAAAGACCTACCGCAATCACAGCTAGAACAAGTAAATACTTCCATAATGGAAACTTGTTTAACACGTGGGCGTCCTTATTATTATTATTATTATAGCGACTTCATTGTGCCTTTAGGCAATACTGCTGACACTGCTGATTTTTGTACAGTTACTTCAGCTTGATCGTTAAGTGAAATAACAATGAAATCTTTATCGTCAGAGATTTTAGCGATTTTACCCACTAAACCACCTTGAGTAAGAACTTCATCGCCTTTTGCCATCGCATTCATCAGCGCTTTATGTTCTTTTACACGCTTAGCTTGTGGACGGTAAATCAAGAAGTAAAATACTAAGCCAAAGATAGCTAGCATGATCAACATCTCATAACCACCACCGGCTGGCGCTGCACCTGCCGCACTTGCGTGGGCGTTTGAAATAAATAAACTCATAACACTTCCTCTTTAATTTTTAAATTTAATTTGTGGTATCTGCAAGCTCTGGCACTTCTAGGCCGCGGCGTGCATAAAAATCATTTACGAATTCATCTAACTTACCGTCACCGATCGCATTACGTAAACCTTCCATAACGCGCTGATAGTAACGTAAGTTATGAATTGTGTTTAGTCGTGCACCTAAAATTTCGTTACATTTATCAAGATGATGTAGGTACGCGCGCGAATAATTCTTACAAGTATGGCAATCACACTCAGGATCAAGTGGGCCGGTATCTGTTTTGTGCACAGCATTACGAATTTTCACAATGCCACCGGTTATAAATAAATGACCATTACGCGCATTACGAGTTGGCATTACACAGTCAAACATATCGATACCGCGACGAACGGCTTCAACTAAGTCTTCAGGTTTACCTACACCCATAAGGTAACGGGGTTTGTTCTCTGGCATTTTATAAGCACAGTGATCAAGAATGTTAATCATCTCATTTTTTGGCTCACCGACCGATAAACCACCGAGTGCGTAGCCATCAAAACCAATTTCTTCAAGACCTTGTTGTGACTGAGCACGCAACTCCGGATACATACCACCTTGGATAATACCAAATAAAGCTGATGGATTGTCACCGTGACCTTCTTTTGAACGCTTAGCCCAACGAAGTGATAACTCCATTGAATCTTTAGCTTCTTTTTCGGTGGCAGGATAAGGCGTACATTCGTCAAAAATCATTACGATGTCTGAACCTAAATCACGCTGCACTTGCATGGCTTTTTCTGGTGAAAGCATAATTTTTTCACCGTTAACAGGCGAGCTAAACAATACACCTTCTTCGGTAATTTTACGCATTGCGCCTAAGCTAAACACTTGAAAACCGCCTGAGTCGGTTAAAATTGGTTTATCCCAATTCATAAAACCATGTAATCCACCATGCTGCTTGATGATTTCAGTACCAGGGCGAAGCATTAAATGGAAGGTGTTACCTAGGCAAATATGCGCACCAGTGTCTTTGACTTCATCTGGGGTCATACCTTTGACAGTACCGTAAGTACCTACTGGCATAAATGCTGGCGTTTCGACTACGCCTCTATCAAAAATCAAGCGGCCGCGGCGGGCTTTACCGTCTGTACGGTCTAATTCAAACTTCATATCATCCTCAAATGTCAGAAAAACAGTCCAACAAGCTATAATTTAACCGCTCGATTCTACCCTTTTTGTAAAACCATTACTATTAATTGGGCTCAAAGCTGAAATTAAAAGTGCAAAAATCAAAACTAAAAAGCCCAACGCAAGGCTGGGCTTTAAGTGCTTTTATAGAAAAAACTATTTACGGGTTAAAAACATCGCATCGCCGTAGCTAAAAAAGCGGTATTTTTGTGCAATTGCAGTTTGGTATGCACTCATAATATTATCTTGCCCAGCAAATGCACTAACCAACATGATCAATGTCGATTCTGACAAGTGAAAATTAGTGACCATGGCATCAACTACGTTAAATTGATAACCTGGGTAAATAAAAATATCGGTGTCACCAAAGTAACTGGCTAATTGGCCGCCATGTATCTTAGCTGCTGATTCCAATGAACGTACCGAAGTTGTGCCTACCGCAATCACTCTGCCGCCGTTAGCTTTGGTTGCAGCGACTGCTGCAACAACATCATCAGGCACTTCAATGTATTCGGAGTGCATTATATGATCATCAACCGAGTCTACGCGTACCGGCTGAAATGTGCCCGCGCCAACATGCAGAGTAACAAATGCCATGTTTACGCCCTTAGCTTTTATTGCTGCCATGAGCGTATCGTCAAAATGTAGGCCAGCAGTTGGCGCTGCAACCGCGCCAGGTTTTTCACCGTAAACTGTTTGATAGCGTTTGCGGTCTTCGTCAGTATCTGGACGGTCAATATAAGGTGGCAGTGGCATATGGCCAATATCGTTTAAAATTTCCAGTACATTTTGACTATCGCTAAACTCTAGTTCAAATAATTCGCCATGACGACCCACCATAGTCGCCTGCGCTTTACCTTCGAGAATAAGTTCTGTACCTGGTTTTGGTGATTTACTTGCTCGTACATGAGCCAGCACGCGGTGCTCATCAAGCACTCGCTCCACTAAGACTTCAACTTTGCCACCTGACGCTTTTTGGCCATACATACGAGCAGGGATCACTTTGGTATTGTTAAATACCAACAAGTCATTTTCATTTACTAAATCAATAATATCGCTAAATATTTTATGTTCTACAGCGCCACTTGGGCCATCTAAGGTTAATAAGCGACTGCTGGTTCGATCCTGTTTAGGAAAACGAGCAATTAATTCATCAGGTAAGTCAAAGCTAAAATCAGCCACGCGCATAGGATATATCCAGATCAAAAAAGTCGCGCCAAGTTTAACTGCATCGCGCTATTAGCTCAACCAACGGCTTTAATTAAAATACAATGGAATGTTCTCTTGTGGTTCGAGACAAATGGCATTATTCTACTCAACTTAATTAGATCTAGGTTTATAAGAGGTGTGACATAAATGGCTAAGCAGCTAACTTTGCTGATCTTAAACGCCAGTGTCGCTGAGCGTCAGGCTGTTAAGTCAACCTTAAATCGGCTCAATGTATTTACTTTCCTTGAAGTAGCCGATAGCCAGCAAGCCCTCGAAATTCTTAAATCTCAAGCGGTCGATGTCATTATTACCGGTCTTAATGTTGGTAAAATAGATGGTTGGCGATTTTCTCGGATGATCCGTTCAGGGTTATTAAAAACCCCAAAAAATACACCAATTGTACTAACTCCGCCTATCTATTGTGAGCGAATAGCCGAAACGACAGCACGCAGTTATGGCATAGATGCAGTATTGCCATTTGAACGCCAAGATATGCTGCCACAGGTACTGGCAAATGTGTTATCAACGCATTTAGAAAAAAGTAGTCGTTTAGACTTGTTGCTGCTCGAAACCGACAGTGACAAAGCAGCTGAAATAGCGCAACAATTACAGCTAAACTTTGCCTGCACCCATGTTTCTAGTAATAAACAAGCATTATCAATCTATTTGCAGCAAAAGTTTGCCATTGTGTTACTTGATGCAACCGCAGCACACGCAGGAGCTGCCAGTCAATTAGTTGAAGAGATTTTACAACACAACCCAAAACAAGCCATTGTAACCATTATAGACACGAAAGATGCCGATCATGCTGAACAACTATTGCTTTCAGGGGTCACTGATTTTATTCGTGCACCATATGAACAAACCTTGTTAAGTAAAGTATGCGACCATGCTGCGCGCCGTGAAGATTTTATGGTCAGTTATGCAGAGTTTGCACAAAAAGTAGAACAGCTAAGTCAAAGTCAAAGCCGCTATAAGGAGCTATTTTCAGCCCATCAGCGGATACTATTACATCTTAATACTGTGGTGCTTGAATTTGATGAACAAGGCCGCATTCGTTTTATCAACCCTGCGTGGGAAGCACTCAGTGGGTTTGGCATAAAACAAACCTTGAGCAAAGCACTCTCTGACTTTTGTATCAATGATTGCAAAGATAAACTACTGCAAACAATTAGCAGTATTTTGCATGGCGGTGCCTTGCAACAGCAGGTTGAAGTGCAAATTATTCATAAAGATGGTCAAGCTATTTGGGTTGAGTGCCGCTTACAACTAATCAAAAACAGCAGTAATGCTGCCACGATCACCGCCACAATAGATAATATTCATGAGCGCAAACAAGCTGAATTACAGCTGCGCCATTTAGCACTACATGATACCTTAACCGGCTTACATAACCGCTATTATTTTGATCAACAACTCAATCGAATTTGCCAGCCGCAACGCACTAATGGCGACATAGAGCATGCTTTAATTTATATTGACCTCGATCATTTTAAAATAATTAATGACAGTAAAGGCCATCAACAAGGCGATATAGTTCTTAAAGAAGTTGCGCAACTATTTAACGCCAATATCAGTGATGAACACTTAGTGTGTCGCATTGGTGGTGATGAATTTGCGGTGATCTTAAATAATATGAATCTGCTTGATGCACACTTGATAGCTGAAAGTATTTGCATGGCTATTGAAGGTCATCAGTTTAAATCTGAAGAACAAGTTTATTCAATTAGCTGCTCAATTGGCTTAACGCAAATAACAGCAGCGAACCATGATCCGAGTGAATGCTTAAAACAAGCTGATATTGCCTTGTACGTTGCTAAAAGCTTAGGCCGTAATTTGGTTCATTGTTACTCTAAAGAAGATGCCAGCCATAACACCTTGCAAGCTGGATTAGAGTGGGGACACAGCATTCGCCAAGCATTGCAACAAAACCAAATTGAATTACATTACCAGCCTATTTGGGACTTTAAACATGGTGGTGTCGCTTATTTTGAAGCACTGTTACGCTTAAAACTCGACGGTGAACTGGTTTATCCAAACCAATTTATTCCGTCACTTGAATTATTGAACGACACTTACTTAATGGATCAATGTGTGATCAGCAATGCAATTTCTGCCATTGCCGCTAACCCTGAGCTAAATCAAGTTGCAATAAACCTATCTGCGCAATCGTTTTTAGATGAACGCCTATTACCGCATATCGAATCGACCCTTGAAAAGTGCGATATCAGCCCTACCCGGGTTATTTTTGAGATCACCGAGTCCGCCAGTATCAATAATTTAACTGCCACTCGTGCGATGATCGAAAAGCTCAATCGCTTGGGCTGTCATTTCTCAATTGATGACTTTGGCACTGGCTTTAGCACCTTTAATTATCTTAAGCAACTGCCAGCTCAACACGTAAAAATAGACGGTTCGTTTGTTCGCGATATGCTTAATGATCCAATCGACTTGGCGTTAGTTAAAGCAATAAACGATATTAGTCGCTCGCTCAATAAGCGTTCAGTTGCTGAATATGTTGAAAATGAAGAGATCTTTTTAGCACTAAAAGAAATAGGTGTTGATTATGGCCAAGGCTACTTTATTTCACGCCCGGTGCCCGTAGAAAAAATCAAACATCAGTTACAAAAAATTTATCAAAACAAAACTTTTTACGAACAACCACCTAGCTAAAATAGCGAACTTTTCATACAAATCTACGCATTTTTTTACTTCCATCTTGTGATAACTCATCTATACTTTGCTCATCGGGCGATAAATGTCTTGTGATTATGATGATAATCGAAATTTCACATGACATCGTTAAATCATAGCAACATGCCACTTACAAACTAACATGTTGTTATTAGTATCATTGTCAATTTATGGAGTGAATTATGATGCAATTAATAGTGTTACTATTAGCGGTAAACTTAGGGATAACTTACCAATGCTATCGATATGCCAGTATCAAAGGTTACCCGGTTGTAACTTTTACCTGCTTAGGTTTGATCCCCTACTTTAACTTAGTGGTGTGGGTTTATTTGTTATTTTTACCAGATATTACGCCATTCAATAAACAGTTTGAATATGAAGGGCATAACGAAAAGCAGCCTTTATAATACGGCTGCTTGTTGGTCAGGGATAAGTTATTAATTGAGCTGAGTTAATATCAGCTTGGCTAATTAAAATTGGTAGCTAATAGCTTTTTTAGTCAGTTCGCTGGCTTTGATATCGCCGGCGACACACTTTTTAATATCTGATTTATTAAATACTTTTATTAAACTCGTATTTTTATCGCCGAGCCCTTTAAGAACAAAACTCACATGCTCGTCGTTTGGCAAACTACGTAAACCACTACCGTAATCACATAACGTAAGACTGATACTTGTACTTACTTGCTCCAGTAACTGTTGTTGCTCTGCGGCTTGTTGTTGCTCACGCTCTGCATGCTTTGCATTGATATTTTGGCGTAGCTGTTGCTGCTGTTTAGTGAGTGTAGTTTGTTGTTTTTCCAGCTTCGCGATATCTTTTTCTAACGCTTTTTTGCGTTGTTCAAGCTGTTTCTCTTCGGCGCTATTATCATGGCGGCTGGCAAACTCTAAATCGCGCTTTTCACGCTCTAAATCCCGCAACTTTCGGCCCACATCACGCTCTTGCTCTGCAATTTCGCGCACTTGTTCTGCGCCTTCACGCATTAGTTCCATCGCTTGTTGATAAGCTTCTCGTGATGATTCAACAACATCTTCGGTAATAAACTCTACTTGATCACTGATAATTTCAATATCCATATTAGCAAAATCAATTTCAGGCAGCGGTGGTAACGGCGCATTAGGTGCGTTACTAAAAATAGTCTGCCAGCGGCTAGAGCCTCTTACGTCCAGCTCAAATACCACTCCCTGCTTAACAAAATAGTTGGCTTGAATCGCACGGATCCTTTTATTGGTATCTTGCTTTAACGCGCTGCTTAAAATGTTTTCCATTATTGCTACTTCACGCTGTATTGATGCCAACTCCGCAGGGTCTTGCGCAGATACATTAGCACTTAAGCACCCAAGTATGGCCATTATGGCGCTGCTGATAAGTTTTTTATTCATGCTCTATACTCCTAATTTTTCGCAATCGCGGCTGTTGGCTGCTCTTGTACTTGTTCGGCTAAATCATTTAATTGCATCCGTAGATACGCTTGATCTTGAGCTCGCTGGGTTTTGATGTAAGTGATTAAACTGGCAATATCTTCTTGGCGTTCAACTCGTCCTGTTGCAATGGCCTCTTTTGCTAATTGATACATCTGCTGTTGTTGCAATTGATTTTGCGCAGTAATAATTCTTTGCATTTGGTCAATTTGCTTTTGTTGAGACTGCAATAAATGTGTTTGTTTCGTTACTTGTGCAAGTAACCCCTGCGCATCTGATTGCGGTATAACTAAAAAGATTAACGAACAAACCAATACTGATGCTGCAACAGCCCACGCTCCAGCGACGCTAAACACACGCACAGCTGAGAACTGCGATATTGTTGATTGGCGATCCCAGATTGGTACAGGTACAGCCTTATAGTCACGGCTATGCTGTTGCCATACTTGCGCTTGGCTCATCAACGCTGCATATTCGGGATCATTTTCGAGCTGCTGCAATTGTTTATCGCTCAAAACTTTACCATCTAACCATTGCTCAAAAAGCGACTCTAAACTAGCCATCTACGGCCTCCAAATGAACTTTTAATTTTCCTAATGCACTGTATAACCGCGACTTAGCAGTATTAGTTGAAATATCTAATTGCTCAGCAATCTCTTCAAAGGTGCAATGCTGGAAAAATTTCAACTCCACCACTAAACGCTGCTCCCACGGTAACTTATTCAACATACTTTTTAATTGCTGATGCTGGGCCTGTGCTACACGATTACCTTCTAATTCACTGTGTTCACAGGCCTGTTCTGGCACATCATCTAAGCTCTGATAATGCTTGCGACGGCGGTAGTATTCAACGCTACGCCGATGCACAATTTGAAATACCCAAGTATTAAAACTCGACTCACCACGAAAGTTCGGCAGACTTTTATACACCGAAATAAACACCTCTTGCATTAAGTCCATGGCATCATCTGGGTTACTTAGCATCCGCAAACAATAGTTATAAACTTGGCTTTCATGCTGCTTAACCAGCTTAAGCCAGGCGCGCTTATTTCCTTGTTGTGCTTTGGCGATTAATGTTTCTATTGATTGAAAAAACACGATTCTCGATGCTTAGTTATTTTACTTATGAGGTTAGTCGATAGAGTGAAGCAGATAGTTTGGAAAAGATAAAAATAAATGAAAATAAATAAAAAAGCTCACCTAAATGAGCTATTCCTGTGTCGTTATACCAATCGTGTTAAGTTACTGACCATTTATAGCGACAGATAAATGGAGTGATAACAAGGCATAAATTTTGACATATAGTTGTTCTACATGAAAAATTTATAACGCAGTTAGCGCTTTATTTAGCTCGCTAGAATGGTTAAATATTTAAGTCGATTGGCATTAAGCGACATTGCTGCTTTAAAAAGCTTTCTAGCATTTGGCTAAATAAACGAAAATCTCGAATACGACCAGTTGTTTTGCGCCATAAAATGCCAATATCGCGGTATGCGTCACTTTGTGAGGGAGTGGCAAGCATGTTTTTGTTCGCTAAAATACCCGCGTTAATCGCCATTTGCGGTAAAAAAGTGACACCGAACTGGTGCTCAACCATGCTAAGTAAGGTGTGTAAGCTCGCCGCTTCAAACGGATTGATACAGCTTGAACGATTTAAATGACAAGCACTTAATGCGTGCCCTGTCATACAATGCTCTCGCTCTAATAAGAACACGCTGGCTTCCGGTAACAAGTTAAAATCTTCTATATTCTTAGCAGGTAAATAGTCTTTATGATGTACTAAGCAAAAGTGATCTTGCGCGAGTACTTGAGTATGAAATTTATCAGTATCGTAAGGTAGTGCCAATAGCGCCATATCGATATGGCCATGCTCGAGTTTATCTAACAAGCTATCACTGGTGTCTTCAACCAGTACCAACTCTAAATCAGCAAACTGTTGCTGACAAAGGTGATATAGAGGTGCCGCAATAAAACTAGCTATCGTTGGAATAACTCCGAGGGTGAGCGTACCGCTTAGCGGTGTTAAATGGCTTTTAGTCAGCTCTCTAACACTTAGCGTATCGTCAATAATTTTGCGTGCCCGCTCTACCACTTCTTCGCCGATGGCTGTGAACATCAAACTACGATTTTCACGCTCTATGAGTTGGCAACCGAGTGTTTCTTCAAGGGTTTGAATTGCACTGCTGAGTGTTGATTGACCAATAAAACACGCACTTGCGGCGCGGCCAAAATGTTGATGCTGATGAACTGCCAATAAATACTGCAGCTGTTTAATACTTGGTAAGTTCGTCATACTTTTTGTACCCACAAATAAAAAGACCCCAACACCAAGGGCGTTGAGATCTTTTCAAGCTAAAAGTCTGTAATACTTAAAGACTGCTGGATTTAAACTCCAAAGGCAGTTCTCAGTATGTAGAAAATAACAATAGCAAGGGCAGCGCCAACTGGCAATGTAATTACCCAAGAAACTACAATGTTTCTGATCACACCCATATTAAGTGCAGCAATTCCACGTGCCATACCTACCCCTAATACCGCGCCAACTAAGGTTTGTGTAGTAGAAATTGGTAAGCCTGTTCCCGATGCAATTACAACTGTAGAAGCAGCAGCTAATTCAGCAGCAAAACCACGACTTGGTGTTAAATGCGTAATGCCTTCACCAATCGTTTTAATTACTTTTTTGCCTAAAATTGCAAGGCCTGCAACAATACCGAAACCACCTAGTGGTAAAATCCACCATGCGATTGTCGCTTGCTTAGCTATCTCACCGTTATTTTCAACAATGTTTACAACTGCAGCCAACGGACCAATCGCGTTAGCCACGTCATTAGAACCATGAGCAAATGCCATACAACATGCGGTTAATACCATTAAGATAGCAAATACTTTCTCAACGTTATTAAATTGCATTTTCTTATCGGCTTTTGGATCAATCTTTAACCGAGAAATAACGATTTTACCAATAATACCAACAATAACAGCAATACCGATTGCTAATGCATAACCTTCAACAGCACCTAAATTAATACCAATGTGCTTTAAACCTTTCTTGATGGTTACTAAAGACATGATAAAACCGGCTAAACCCATGTAAATAGGCACATAGCGTTTGGCATTATTAAGTGGCGCATCGGTGTCAAAAATTAACTTTTGCGCACTCATAAATATTAAGTAGGCAATAAACCCTGAAATCGCCGGGGTAACAATCCAACTCCCCACAATACCTGCAACTTTGTCCCATTGAATCGCTTCGCTGCCAACTGCAACTAAGGCAAATCCGATGATAGCGCCAATAATTGAATGCGTGGTTGATACCGGCCAACCTAAGAATGAAGCTATTAGCAACCAACTACCCGCTGCAAATAATGCCGAGATCATCCCTAATACCATAAGTTCTGGCAGGTCTAAAAACGGCGTAGAATCGATAATGCCTTTACGAATTGTCGATGTTACTTCGCCGCCAGCTAAGTAGGCGCCTGCAAATTCAAAAATCATCGCTATAAAAATAGCTTGTTTAATAGTTAATGCTTTTGAACCTACCGATGTGCCCATCGCATTAGCAACGTCATTCGCGCCAATACCATAAGCCATAAAAAAACCGACTGCTGCGGCAATTAAAATTAATACCGTGCCATAAGATGCAATGATATCCATTGTGTAACCCTAATCTTTCGTTATTGAACTGAGTGTAAATTACCGAGCTAACATCAGCTCAAGACGCGAACCAACGCGTTCTGCGATATCCGCAAGCTCGCCGACCCATTCGATGATTTTATATAAAAACATTACATCTACAGGATTGAGTTCATCTTCGACGTCGCGTAATTGGCGACGTATTATGATTTGCATATCATCCGTGTCTTGTTCAATTGCATCCAATTCAACGAGCATTTTTTCTACTAAGGTCACTTCACGACCTTTAAAACCAGTTTCTAGTAACTCATCTAACTCATTGATTGCGTTTGATGCTTGTTTAGTTGCATCAACACAGCGAGTTACATAGGCTAAAAAGTTAACTTGAATTTCTTTTGGAATGGTCATCTCACGACCAATTACACGACCAGCAATGTCTTTTGCTTTATTAGCAATTTTATCTTGCTGGGTGACGAGTTCGAGCAAATCTGTACGCTCTACCGGCATAAATAAACCGCGCGGTAATTGTAAACGTATATTTCTTTTCATGTCGTCGGCTTCACGTTCTAAAGTACGAATGTTCAAGCGAATCTCTTCTGCTTGTTGCCACTCTTCTTTAAATACATGATTGAAAAAAGGGATCAAAGCTTTACTTGCTTGATGTACCTTCTTGATGTGATCTTCCATTGGCTTTATAGGAGATTTTGCGAATACCCCTAAAAATGCGTTTGTAGGCATAACTGACCCTTAAATCAAATTAGTATGCTTTGCGGCGTGAATTTTACAGCATTCACCGCGATTGTGAATGCTTTTATTACATCACAGCTGCCGCTACAGCATTATAATTATAACGAAAACATGAAAAGCGACCATTGGCCGCTTTAATAAAACAAGACGGTATCAAAAAATCTATAACGATTTTTCTATATCCTCTTGAGATGTATGACGAATATCTTTGCCATTAACAAAGTAAATAATATATTCAGAGATGTTTTGACAACGGTCGCCAATACGTTCCAATGAACGTACCGACCAAACTAAATCCATAATTTTTGGAATTGAACGTGGATCTTCCATCATATAGGTCATAATTTGACGAGTAATTGCTTCATACTCACGGTCAACCTTGGCATCTTCTTTGTGTACTTCAAATGCTTTTTGTACATCCATACGTGCAAAAGCATCGAGTACATCATGCAGCATTTTTGAAACTTGGCGACCCATATTTTCGATGTTAACTAATAAATCTTGCTGATCTTTAGTAAATGAATCTAGCGCAACTTTAGCAATACGCTCAGCCTCATCGCCAATACGCTCTAAATCGGCAATGGTTTTAGCAATCGCGACCACTAAGCGTAAATCACTTGCAGCTGGCTGACGACGAGCAATGATACGGGTACATTCCTCATCAATATTTACTTCCATGGCGTTTACTTTATAGTCGTTTTCACGCACTTTACGCGCTAACTCAGCATCGCCATTACTTACCGCATCAAGCGCGCTATTAAGTTGCTGCTCAACTAAGCCACCCATGCTTAATACATGGTTACGAACGTTTTCTAGCTCTTGGTTAAAGCGGCCAGAAATATGCTTATTAATATTGTGTTCCATTGTTTACCTTCTTATCAAAATCGCTAACGTAACCCAAAAACAGTTTGACTCAGCCTAGCCGTAACGACCGGTGATATAATCTTCCGTTTTCTTTTTCGTTGGGGTAGTAAATAACGTATTGGTATCTGAGTACTCTATTAATTCACCCATGTACATAAAGGCCGTTTGATCAGAAACCCGCGCTGCTTGTTGCATGTTGTGGGTTACGATAACAACGGTAAACTTATTTTTTAAATCGTTGATAAGCTCTTCAATTACCAGTGTTGAAATAGGATCCAATGCTGATGTTGGCTCATCGAGTAATAATACTTCAGGCTCAATGGCGATAGAGCGTGCAATCACTAAACGTTGCTGCTGACCACCTGACAAACCAAATGCGCTATCGTGAAGCCGATCTTTTACTTCATCCCACAGTGCCGCGCCTCGCAGTGACTGTTCAACCACCTCGTCTAATTTACGTTTTTCTTTGATACCTTGTAAGCGTAGGCCATAAACCACATTTTCGTAGATTGATTTAGGAAACGGGTTCGGACGCTGAAATACCATACCAACATTGCGACGCAGCGCTGCAACATCTACCTTTTTGTCATAGATGTTTTGTCCGTGTAGTAAAATTTCACCTTCAATACGGCAAATATCAACCAGATCATTCATACGGTTAATACAGCGCAATAACGTAGATTTACCACACCCTGATGGTCCGATAAATGCGGTTACTTGGCCTTTTGGAATATTCATATTCACTGAGCTAAGCGCTTGCTTTTCACCATAGTAAAGATCTAAGTTTTTGATCTCGAGTGCCGTTTGCTCGGTGCTTAAATTGTCTAAGTCCAATTTCAAACTCGTGCTTGATTGGTTTACTTGTGGAGCGACTGTAATCATGTTTGTTACCTATAGAATCTTTACTAATTATTGATCAAGCGATCTAAATTTTTCACGTAAATGGTTACGTATGCCTATCGCGGTGATATTCAGTGTAATAATTACTGATACCAATAAGAATGCGGTGGCATACACTAGCGGACGCGCCGCTTCAACATTTGGGCTTTGGAAGCCAACATCGTATATATGAAAACCTAAATGCATGAACTTTCGATCTAGATGAAAATACGGGAAGTTACCATCGAGCGGTAATGTCGGTGCCATTTTCACCACACCCACTAGCATCAATGGTGCAACTTCGCCGGCAGCACGCGCTACCGCTAATATTAAACCGGTCATAATCGCAGGACTTGCCATTGGCACGATAATACGCCATAACGTTTCAGCTTGCGTTGCGCCCAGTGCTAAAGAGCCATGACGAACCGTACTTGGGATACGTGATAAGCCTTCTTCGGTTGATACAATCACCACAGGCAGCGTTAAAATAGCAAGCGTTAAAGCAGACCAAAGTACCCCTGGAGTACCAAATACTGGACTAGGTGCGGCTTCTGGATAAAACAATTGATCCAAACTGCCACCTAATACATAAACAAAGAATCCTAAGCCGAATACACCGTAAACAATTGAAGGAACACCAGCCAAGTTAATGACCGCGATACGGATCATCTTGGTAACCGCATTTTTAGCCGCATATTCATGTAAGTATATAGCTGCTACAACCCCAAACGGCGTTACGATTACAGCCATCAACATTACCATAAAAACAGTACCAAAGATTGCCGGGAATACACCACCTTCGGTATTAGCTTCACGCGGATCATCTGAAACAAATTTACCTAGTTGTACAAAATAGTGACCTAGCTTTGCAACAAAGCTCATGTCATTAGGAAACCAAAAATCCAAAACCTGATATAAAGGCAAAGTAACAATTTCACCGCGCATATCTTTCACGGTTACCTGATCACGCTTAGCTTGTTTGCGCAGTGCAAACAATTGCTTTTCAAGTACGCCATACTCGGCTCTTAGATCTGCACGCTGTTGCGCAAGCTCAGCCACTCGTTCATCGGTCAATGCATCATCAAGTAAATACGATTTCTCTTGTAAACGTAAACGCTCTAATTGATAGTTAATATGACCAATGTCACCGTTTTGCAAATCAAGAGCTTGCTCATTAAGCTCAACGGCACGTTCAACTAATTCTTCTAATACTTCAGTTTTATTATCGGTAATCACTTGGCCGTCTTTTATTACCTGTTCAACGTAGCCATAGAAGTTACCGTTTTTACTGCGCTCAAATACAGCTAGGGTCGCAGGCATGGTATTTGATTTTATGTCGGTTTCTAACACCCAACGAAAATCTAAATCAACGTATTCACGGTTACCGGTTTTAATTAAATAACGCTCTAGTTGCTCTTTATCATAACCAGATAAATCAACACCGGTTGCCTCAAGACGAGACTTAGGCACCATTTCACGGTCGTATATTTCACCAATTACGGTTTGCTGCGCAACCGAGCCTTGTAGCTCTAATTGCACTACTTGTGATGGCCAGAAAAAGCTTAACCCTTTCCAAGCAATCATTGCTAATAACCCTAAGACAGAAATCAAACTGATACTTACTGCACCACCTGTCATCCATATCCAAGGAGAACCTGACTTAAACCACTGCTTTAACATGTCGTGTCTCCCACTTACATCGAGCTGTATTTATCACGCAACTGCTGACGCACAAACTCAGCAATTGTGTTGAAAATAAAGGTGAATATGAACAATACAAAAGCGGCTAAGAATAAGATCCGATAGTGTGAACTTCCCACTTCCGATTCTGGCATTTCTACTGCAATATTCGCGGCCAAAGTACGCATACCTTGGAAAATACTCCAATCCATTATTGGCGTATTACCCGTTGCCATTAGTACAATCATCGTTTCACCTACGGCGCGGCCTAAGCCCATCATGACCGCAGAGAAAATACCAGGGCTGGCGGTTAATAACACCACACTAACCAAGGTTTGCCATTGTGTTGCGCCTAGCGCCAATGAACCGTTTGATAAATGCTTAGGCACACTAAATACAGCATCTTCTGCGATAGAGAAAATAGTCGGAATAACCGCAAAACCCATCGCAATACCGACTACCAGTGAATTACGTTGATCGAAAGTCAGACCCAATTCGTTAGTCAAATACTGGCGAACATTACCGTCAAACATCCACAACTCAACCACCCCGCTCATCGCAAAGGCTAACCAACCAATCAGTAACAATACTGGTATTAGTAAGATTGAGTGAGCCCCTTCAGGAACACGGTGACGAAAGCTTTCTGGTAATTTAGTCCACGCAAATGCGGTCGCTAAAATCCCCAGCGGCAGCATAAATAACAGGCCAACAATCGCAGGTAAATGCTCTTCTATCAACGGCGCAAGCCATAAGCCTGCTAAAAAACCTAAAATTACGGTTGGTAATGCTTCCATTATTTCAACCGTTGGTTTGACTACTTTACGCAATGGACCTGACATAAAATAAGCGGTATAAATTGCTGCAGAGAGCGCAATCGGCACTGCGAATAGCATCGCATATAAAGCAGCTTTTATAGTACCAAATGAAATTGGCACTAAAGAAAACTTAGCTTCAAAGTCATCACCGGCAGACGTTGATTGCCAAATATAACCCGGCTCTGGATAACCCTCATACCACACTTCTTGCCACAAGGCTGACCAAGTCACCTCAGGGTGTTCATTGTGAATTTCAACCACGGTTAATTTGTCATCAGCTAGAATAAGTGCCGCATTTGAGCGTGGTGCAATAGCAAAGTTTTCAATCGGACCTTCACTGATTTTACCTTGCCATAGTTTTGCTTCGCTGGTGGTGTAATACACGCCTAACTCACCATTAGAACTGGTGGTAAAGAACGTACGGCGATAAAACTCAGTGAATATATCTAGCTTAGGCTGCTTTGAGGTTTCAAACGCGCGTATTTTTTGATATTCACGGCCATCGTCAGTATTAATTTCAAACCACTGCGAAACTTCACCATTGTCATTCGCTAGCATCAGCGAGTTAGCTCCGGCTAATAATTGCGCCGAAACCAAGTTGGCATTTTCTTCATTCGCCGCAAGCATTTGGATCAGCTCAACCTCGCTTGGATTACGAGTATCGTAAACATAAATTTGATTTGCTGAGCGAACAAAAGTACGGGTGGTATCTGGCGACATTAGGAGTTGGTCTACGCGCCCTTCAACATCAAGTTCAGTGCGTTCTACAACCCATTCAACTTCACCGCTGAACATGTTTTCTTCAGCAACAAAGCTGCTAAAAATCACACGTTTGTCAGCCGTTTGTGCCACAACAGCGGTTTTATCTTCATAATGACTAAATGCAAATTGTTTAATGGCAGCACCATTGTCGTCAACCTGCAATGTTTTTTCACCAAGTGGATAACCCAAACGTGGGGTTAATTTACGTTCGTTATTAGGAAAGGTAACTAAGAATTTAGGTGACACTATCATCACCGAACCATTTTCTAGTCCGTATGCGTAATGCCCTTGAAATGGCGCGCTGGTTGCAAAACTACTCACTTCGCTGTCAAGTGGCACAACTAAGCTAGCAAGCTTTTTACCAAAGCCCTTTTTCTCAACACTGTAATAATCAACCTTACCTTGTTTGCTCAGTAAAAAAGCAATTTCTGTTTGCTCTTCAACACCTAAGCCAACAATTTGTTCAGCATCGCTAAGCGCAAAACTATCGCGCGTTTCTACCTTCGCTGATTCAAAAATAGGTTGCACAACATACAATAAATAGAAGAATATCAATAGCAAAGCTATTAATACCATAATACCGCCAGCGGTAATGCTAAATTTGGCAAACCGATCTTTAAATAGACGGCTTCTATCCGTATTAAAAGACGGTTTATTCGGATTGGAAGTCATCAAAACACCTATAAATCTTAACGTTGGATAGATTATATTTCACCAAGATGACAGTATTGTTACAAACGTCATAATTGCTAAGACTTTGTTGTGGTATTCATCATAAAAAAACAAACAATGTTTATATTCAATAACTTGAAAAACTTTCAACTTAGTGCTTTATTATTGATAAACAAAAGTTTAGATAATTCAGACTGTAAACTCACACTATTTTACTGTTTTTAAATTGAACTATTGGCAAAAAAATTGGACAAATTTGGGGACTGAGTCAATACTCAATCCGGTTCTTTTTAATATAACAATAATTTCATGCCTGGGCATTTATTATTTAATTACGGCACTCTTTAGGAATTATCTATATGAAGCAATTGGTTATAACTATTTTGGGACAAGATCGTCCAGGACTTGTAGAAGACATCTCATCTGCAATTTTAAATCATAATGGTAACTGGTTAACCAGTAACTTAAGCCATTTAGCCGGTCACTTTGCTGGCATCATTGAAGTAGCTGTGCCAGCAGAGCATCTGCAAGAATTACAAGACGCATTGCATGGCTTACCACAATTAGAAGTACGGATTGAAACAGGCGCGCATGAACTACCAGACACACCTGCTGAACAGCTTAATTTTGTGATAACTGGTAATGACCGACCAGGTATTATTCAAGAACTTGCAGGAGTATTGCGTCACAAAGGGGCTAATATCACTCACTTAAACTCTAAGCAGCAAAGCGCACCAAACTGGGGACTACCAATTTTCAGCGCCGTAGCAACTGTTGCCTTGCCTTCAGGCATGAATAAAGACGAAGTTGTTGCTGCACTCGAAGCAATTACATCCGACTTAATTGTTGATATTGAAGACGCTTAAGCCACAGCTAAAATTCATCTCTTATAGCTAGATAAACATGTCATAAAAGTGACATGTTTGTCATTTTTATGTCATCTAATTACTTTATATTTTGTTCAGTTGCTATCCAAGGAATAGAATATGAACGCCTGCGCTGATGCGTCTCAAACGATTAATTATTTTGCCCCAGAGTTAAGTTGGCTGTCTTTTAACGATCGCGTTTTACAAGAAGCTAAAGATAAAAATAACCCAATTATTGAACGTATTCGTTTTTTGGGGATCTTCTCAAACAATTTAGATGAATTTTTCAGAGTCCGTGTTGCCGATGTAAAACGACGTATTCTATTAAATAAACTACCAGATACTAATTTTGATGAAGATGAAATTTTACTGACCCAAATTCAGCAAAAGGTTTTGCAGCTTGGTAAAAAATTTAACGTTATTCATCAGCAAATTCTCGATGATTTAAATACCCACAACATTCATGTTGACCGTCCCGAGCAACTTAGTGAATTTCATATTAACTGGCTAAAAATATTTTTTCATGACAATGTATTACAGCATATATCGCCTATAATGCTAGATGAAAATAAAGACTTCTCAGATCATATTAACGATACAATGACGTACTTGTTTGTCGAAATGTTTAACGACAAAAGTCATTATGCGATGTTAGAAGTCCCTACCGATCGCGTACCACGCTTTGTAATTTTACCACCCGAAAAAACCCGTCGTCATAAAACTATTGTGATGTTAGATGACATTATTTTGTTTTTTTTAAGTGACGTATTTAGCAGTTTTTTTAGTTTTACTGAGATCCAAGGCTACGCAATCAAGCTGACCCGTGATGCAGAATACAACCTAGATGACGAACTAGAAGAAGGTATTTTAGATAAGATGTCTAAGGGCCTAAAACAGCGTATTTATGCCGAGCCGGTGCGCTTAGTATACGACCAAGCGATGCCCGAGCCAATGCTCAAAGTAATGAAAAAACGCTTAGGTGTTACTCATCACGATGCGTTGATCCCCGGTGGTCGCTATCGTAACTTTAGAGACTTTATTGGTTTTCCCAATGTTGGTCGGCAATATTTAGAAAACAAATCATTACCGGCTTTGCAAAGCACTGCATTTAATAATCATGCCAGTGTGTTTGCTGCAATTAGTCAGCAAGATATTCTACTTTATTATCCATATCATACATTTAATCATCTACTGGAATATGTTCGCCAAGCAGCATTTGACCCTCGAGTAACACAAATTAAAGTAAACATTTATCGTGTTGCGAGTAAATCTCGATTAATTTCATCACTGATCAACGCGGCAAAAAATGGCAAAAAAGTCACCGTTATGGTGGAGCTAAAAGCACGCTTTGATGAACAAAATAATATTGAGTGGGCAAAAGTACTCAGTGGCGCAGGTATTAAAGTTATTTTTGGTATACCAGCTCTTAAAGTACACAGTAAGTTATGTATTATTCATCGTCGTGAAAAAGGTCAAATAGTAAAGTACGCGCACATTGGCACTGGTAATTTTCACGAAAAAACCGCCAAAATTTATACAGACTTTAGTTTATTTACTAAACATCAAGGTATTTGTGACGAAAGTGATAGCGTATTTAAGTTTATTGAAAGCAGTTATAAACCGTTTATGTTCGAACATTTGATGATTTCGCCAGTGAACGCTCGACAGCTGTTGCTTGGTTTAATTCACCAAGAAATAACCCATGTTGAAAATGGCCACACCGGTAAAATAACATTAAAAATAAATAACTTAGTAGATAAAGAACTGGTTGATTGTTTGTACTTGGCCGCTCGTAGCGGTGTTAAAATTCGCATTATTGTCCGTGGTATGTGTTCCTTAGTGCCAGGACTCAATAATTTTAGCGACAACATTCGGGTAATTAGTATCGTCGATCGCTTTTTAGAGCACCCGCGAGTTATGATCTTTGGTAATAATGGGGATGAAAAAGTCTATATTTCATCTGCAGATTGGATGACACGTAATCTTGATCATCGAGTTGAAGTTGGCGTGCCTATTTATGATGAAAAACTAAAACAACTCATTGTTGACGTACTTGAACTGCAATTTAAAGATCGTACCAAAGCGAGAATCATTGATAGCGAACAGAAAAATCATTATGTTAGACGCGGTAATCGTAAAAAAATACGTTCGCAAATAGCTATTTATGATCACTTAAAAAAATGGGAAGGCAATTACAATAATGAATGATTATCCCTCAATAGCTGCGGTTGACTTAGGCTCAAACAGCTTTCATTTAGTGGTCGCAAGAGAAGTGGATGGCTCTTTGCAAATTCTCCACAAAGAAAAACAACGCGTTTACTTAGCCGATGGCTTAGATGAAAAAAACCAATTAAGTCAAATGGCTATCGATAGAGCATTAACGATATTAAAGCAGTTTGCTACTACGCTACAAGACTTCCCTGCGAGCAATGTAAAAATTGCTGCAACTTATACATTACGAAGAGCTAAAAATATTAATTCATTTTTAACTCAGGCAAATAGAGTTTTTCCTTATCATATTGATGTGATCTCAGGTCAAGAAGAAGCCCGCTTAATCTATCAAGGTGTTGCTCATTATGTTCATCACGATGAAAACCGTTTAGTTATTGATATTGGCGGCGGTAGTACCGAGCTAATTATTGGCAAGCATTTTAAACATAAGCTGCTCTCTAGCCGTAATATGGGCTGCGTAAGCTATACCAAGCAATTTTTTGCCGATGGTATTATTAACGATAAACGCTTTAGCAAAGCACAAATAAAAGCAGAGCAAGAACTTGAGGTTATTTTTGCCAATTACGTCAGCGCAGGCTGGCAATCGGTAGTGGGGACGTCAGGCACCATTAAATCAATATTAGCCATGATCAACGCTAATGACCCTGAACAAAAAAATATCACACAGGAGCGATTGCTCGAACTTAAAACTCAGTTTATAGCCGCTAAAACTATCGATAACTTACTTATTGAAGGTTTAAGCCCGGAGCGTCAAGTAAGTATTTGCGGTGGCTTAGCTATTTTACTCGCGATTTTTCAGCTGTTTAATATTACCGAAATGGATTACAGCGACTTTTCACTACGTGAAGGTTTACTGCATGAAATGCAGCAAAAGTTAGCGCTTAAAGATATACGCACCAATACCATAGCTAATTTAAGCGAAAGAAACACAATAGATAAAGTACATGCACAACGTGTTGCAAATACTGCCGATTGGTTATTCCTACAAGTACAAAAAGAATGGCAGCTCGACTCATTAGATAATCATCAATTATTAGTGTGGGCAGCGCAATTACACGAAGTGGGTTTAGGTATTAACTCATCAGGCTTACACAAACATAGTGCTTATGTTGTTGAAAATAGTCAGCTGCCAGGATTTACTCAACAACAGCAAACATTATTAAGCTGTATGATACGGTTTTACCGTAAAAAAATTCGTTTAGAAGAATTTCCAACTTTACTCTCGGTGCCCCACTTTCAAATATTACAATTAATTGTATTACTCAGACTAGCTATATTATTAAATCAAAAACGCCTTAACGATCAACATCAAGAGTTAGCAGTGTCAGTAAAAGGCAATAGTATGCTATTGCAGTTCCCAGCTGATTGGCTCAATGAACAAACCTTGCTTCATGCTGATTTACAACAAGAGCAAAAATATTTGAAGAAAGTAGGCTTTTTAATCGACTTTGTGTGATTTACAGACATGGCTGAATTTGGATAGCATGCGCTATCCAAATTAGATCTTCTATTACATATCCATATGACGATTAGCACTTTGCATCATTTGCTTTAATCCTTGATGTTCAAGCTCCAGCAATTGAGATAGTTTCTCTTTACCTGTTGGCGTTTCTGCACGACTAAGTAAGTATTGATAAAGATTGATCACCTTTTGATGCTGATCTGATATATAACCTTGCATGGCTTGCTCATCAACACGCGTATCACGGTTTAAATCTGTAAAATTAATCAGTTCAGAGTTTTCAGCAAAGTACTCGTAACAATAAGTATCTAAGGTATTGATCTCCGTGATGGCTTTAAAACCAACTAAATCCTCAGCCAACTTTTTTTCGTACTTAACAAAATAGTCTGCCAGCATTTGGTTATGCTCTGCTAAATCGTCTCTGAGACTAAAAAAATTTGCCGCCATTTGGGTATGAAATAGTACAGTCCAGTCGTACACTTCTTGTATTGTTTTAACTTGCATGTGCGTTCCTTAATTAACCCTAGTAACCATACTCCTGCGTAAAACGTGCCAATAAAAAGTTAAATTAAAACAGAGAGATATTGAAAGTAAATCACCCAAACTCGTATAAGTTACAAGTCATAGGGTAATTTTTATAGGGTGAAACTCTAGGACAGGCTAAAAGCTAATGCTTTAGGGGCGTTTAGGCTATATTTTTATTTTGGATAAATTCGCACTTTTCATTTTAACCCATTCACAAAAACAATACCTATATCATTAGCGCTCTTACGATCAATCAAGCCTTTGCTACCATTAAAATCAACAAAAAAGTAGAATTCACCATCATGACCTGAAAATAACTTACGAATGAAGCTATTTTCCAAATGGAGAAGGCGCCCAGTAAATGAGAGTTTGCCACTTACCTCCTCATCACCAAGCAGAACTAAAATAAATGACAACTTATAATCCTTTGCAAATTCATAGAGGTAAGAATTTCTTAGCTCGAAAGTAGCAAGCTGTTCACCTTTAAATTCATAATCAAACGGTTCGAAACAGTGATTAAATAAATTGTAAAATCATAAAAAAAATAAAGAAGATAAAACAACAAAACCTACGATAATATAAGCCTTCATAAATACTCCATACCATGCATAAAAATACAAATCGACTTTCGTGATTAAACAATATCCTTCGGCTCTTTTATATCGCAAGTTGAAATCCACAACTAGACTAACAATGCTTTTTCATCAAAGCCTTGCTCATGCAACTTGGCAACTAGCTGTTCAAGCACGTCATCTTTTTGAGGCGCTACAGGCGCCGTTAATAGTAAAGCAGTAACATTGCCAAAACCAGGGTGCTCAAAATCAGGATTATCAAGGCCATGTTGTGCTCTTAGCGTTAACAGCATAAGTGCGGCATAAGGTGTAAATTGCCAATTCATATTGTCAAACTCAAAAAACATCTTACTCGGTGGTGATGCTACCTGAGCGACTTGATCGTCACATAACTGATTAAGATAAGTGGTGATTTTTGTTAAATCATTACTATCCCAGTTATCTAAAATAGCTTGGTAAGCAAAATCATCAACGATCGGTTTTAAGGTATTGCCACCTTTTACCTTATCAAACAGCAAGATAATAAAATCACCAATATGACTTTTTGATCTATTCACCCAATGCTTCATGTAGCCCGTTTGAAATAACGTATAAATTTGGCAAGCATAATCATTATTATGCAATATAACTGCAATACTTAGCTGGAATACAGATTCTGGTGGCACTAGCCTTAAGGGTTCACGGCTAAAGCGATATGTAAAGCGCTTTAGCTTATAACTTTTTGTTACAAGCAGGTAATATCCATAACTTAAGCATATACTTAACTTACCTAAATCAAGTAAACTTTTTTCTACAAAACTAGCTTGTGCATCCATCTCATAATAATTACATGGAATTGACAACTCTGTATTTAATACCTCCCAGTTAAAGAATGGCAATTTATCGTTAAGCGGTACACCACTTTCCGCTTCTCCTTGCTCAATATAGAAATTAAGCTCTTTTGTATTATTTATATAAACTTTTCTATATTTTTCAGGATTTTTTTTTAGATAACTGCTCATGCTGAATTAAGCCGTTGCTAAAATCAGCCAACTCCCAAAGCGCTAACGCTTTGGGAAAGCTATGGGGCAAAAAGTTGATATTTAAATATAAACTCATTTACCTGTGTACTCCTTAATGACTCTATTGACCTACAAAAATTGTGAGGTAGTCGCAGTACCTGTTTTACGAGATTCTGCGACTATGGTCAAACAAAGTTTGATGGACTCTGTATTTTTAATTCAACTTACGAATTTAGGCCCCGCTTTCGCCATAACAAATACACTGCGGGTAATACGAGCAAGGTTAATACAATCGCACTAAACATACCGCCGACCATCGGCGCGGCGATGCGGCTCATTACTTCACTGCCGGTGCCTGTGCCGTAAAGTACGGGGAGCAAACCGATTATAATAGTGGCGACTGTCATCATCACTGGGCGTACTCGCAGGCCTGCGCCTTCGACTATGGCTTGTTTAAGCTCCGCAAAACTAAGCGTTGTACCTGCTAGCTTGGCTTGAGCACACTTTTCTTGGTAGGCTTGATTTAAGTACACCAGCATAATCACGCCAATTTCCACCGCGACCCCAGCAAGGGCAATAAAGCCCACCCCCACGGCGACTGAGAAGTTAAAGCCCTCTAAGTACATTAACCAGATGCCTCCGATCATCGCCAGCGGTAAGGTTGCTATTATAATTGCCACTTCTACAAAGCTTCTAAAGTTGAGGTACAACAACACAATTATAATCGCTAAGGTCAGTGGTAATACATAGGCGAGCTTTTCTTTCGCACGTTCCATGTATTCATATTGCCCTGCCCAGGTTATTGAATAACCTGCTGGTAGCACTAGCTTTTCGTCAAGCACTTTGCGCGCATTGTCGACATAACTACCAATATCAATGCCATCAATATCAATAAAGCTCCAGCCGTTTAAGCGGGCATTTTCGCTTTTTATGCCCGGCGGACCATCTTCAATAAATACGTCAGCCACATCGGCAAGAGCAATGCGTTGCCCTGCAGGGGTGACTATTGGCAATAGCATCAGTTCTTCGGGCGAATCCCGGTAGTCTTGCGGATAACGTAAGTTTACCGGGTAACGCTCTTGCCCTTCGACCGTTTCGGTTACATTCATGCCGCCAATTGCGGTGGCAACCACTTGCTGCACATCGGCAATATTTAAGCTGTAACGGGCGGCTTTTTCACGGTTGATATCGACCTTGATATAACGCCCACCTGCTACTCGCTCAGAGTAAACGGAAGCCGTGCCGGGTACATCTTTAAGTAACACTTCAATCTGCTGACCAATTTTTTGAATCTCGCTCAAATTTGGTCCCGCAACTTTAATGCCCACAGGGGTTTTAATCCCAGTTGCCAGCATATCAATACGAGTTTTGATCGGCATCACCCATGCATTAGTCAGGCCTGGAAACTTCACTAAGCCGTCGAGTTCTTTTTTCAACTTGTCTAAGGTCATGCCTTCGCGCCACTGATCTTTTGGCTTGAGCTGAATAAAGGTTTCAATCATGGTCAGTGGCGCAGGATCGGTTGCTGTTTCTGCCCGGCCGACTTTACCAAACACGGTTAACACCTCTGGCACTGTGGCGATGAGCTTATCGGTTTGTTGTAAAATCTCGCGCGCTTTCCCAATCGATAAACCAGGATAAGTCGTCGGCATATACATTAAATCGCCTTCATCCAGCGGCGGAATAAACTCACTGCCAATTTTATTGACCGGATAAAAGCCAATAACAGCGACCACCACAGCCAGTACTAAAGTCATTTTAGGGAACCGCAAAACCGTGTTCAGCAGCGGCTTGTAAGCATTCACTAGCAAGCGGTTTACTGGGTTGTTTTGCTCAGAAATAACTTTGCCGCGTATAAAGTAACCCATTAATACCGGTACTAAAGTGATTGCCAAGCCCGCAGATGCGGCCATGGCATAGGTTTTAGTGTACGCTAACGGAGCAAACATCCGGCCTTCTTGGGCTTCTAAAATAAACACTGGCATAAAGCTCACGGTAATAATCATTAAGCTAAAAAACAGCGCTGGACCGACTTCACTGGCAGCATCGGTGACAACTTGCCAGCGGTTTTCATCGGTTAGTGGCGTTTTTTCCATGTGTTTATGCATGTTTTCGATCATTACAATCGCGCCGTCGGTCATCGCGCCAATGGCGATAGCAATACCACCGAGCGACATTATATTGGCGTTTATGCCTTGCCAATACATGATGATAAATGCCGTTAATATTCCCAGCGGTAAAGTGATAATTGCCACCAAGGACGAGCGTACATGGAACAAAAATACGATGCAAATAAGCGCCACTACCACTAGCTCTTCAAATAGTTTGCTGGTGAGGTTATCCACTGCATTTTTGATCAGATTAGAGCGGTCATACACAGGCACAATTTCTACCCCATCGGGTAAGCCTTTCTTGAGTGATTCAAGCTTTGCTTTCACCAGCTCTATGGTTTTTTGTGCGTTTTCGCCATAGCGCATCACCACTACGCCACCAGCTACTTCGCCCTCGCCGTTTAGCTCAGCAATGCCACGGCGCATTTGTGGCCCAAGGCGAATATCGGCTACATCGCGTAATTGCAGCGGTGTGCCGTTGGCATTCACCCCAAGTGGAATTGCCTCTAAATCAGCGACGCTTTTTATATAACCGGTGCTGGTTACCATGTATTCGGCTTCGGCCATTTCCACCACCGAAGCGCCCATTTCTTGGTTACCTTGCTTAATTGCGGTTTGAATTAAACTCAGTGGTATACCATAAGCACGCAGTTTATCTGGCTCTACATTGACTTGATATTGCTTCACCATACCGCCCACTGAGGCCACTTCTGACACCCCTGGTACGGTTTGCAATTCAAACTTTAAAAACCAATCTTGCAAGCTGCGTAACTGGCTAATGTCGTGCTGATTGGTTTTATCCACCAGCGCGTATAAATAAATCCAACCTACACCGGTGGCATCTGGGCCCAGCTCTGCGGTTGCGCTGTCGGGCAAGCGGCTTGCTACTTGACTTAAATACTCTTGCACTCGACTTCTAGCCCAGTAAAGATCGGTGTTTTCATCAAAGATGACATATACGTAGGAATCACCAAAAAATGAAAAACCACGTACTGTTTGCGCCCCGGGTACTGAGAGCATCGCGGTGGTAAGTGGGAAAGTAACCTGATCTTGCACCACCTGTGGCGCTTGCCCTGGGTATGAGGTTTTTACAATCACCTGCACATCGGATAAATCAGGTAAGGCATCAACTGGGGTATTTTTTACCGCAAATAAACCACTGCCAATGAGTATTGCTGTTAGCAATAATACAAAAAAGCGATTGGTAACGGACCAACGAATAACTGCTGCTATCATAAAGCCTCCTAATGTCCGTCATGCGATGACATAGCGCTATTGTCACTTGTTCGCATGCTTGATTCAGTATCGATACGCTGGATCACGAACTCACCATCTTGCACACTAAAAGTAAATTTCAGCTGTTGCTTCGGCTCAAGGCTACTTAAATCAATATGTTCAGCAAACATAAATTCCATAGTGGCCGGATCTCGGTGCCATTTCTCAATTGCACCACGGCTAATATTGGCAGTGCGCTGGGCTTTATTAATGCTGTTGATAGTACCGGTTACGGTCGCCATATTTTGCGCTTCGCTCATCATATGGGTGGAATCCATAATATGAATGCCGCTAATCATATAACTGCTATCGGCTTTTTTAGTCAACTCAAAATGCAGTGTTTGCCCAGCTTGCAGCGCTTGAAAATCAACGCTATCGGCAACCGTAAAGTCCATTTTCATACTAGGCCAATCGAGCTCTTCAATAGGGTCATGGCTGATATTCACCATACGGTGACCTGCCATTACACTATTAACGACTCCTTTGCCCCACACGCTAGTGGTAGCTTCTGGTGTTTGCATGCGCTTAAAATCAGAGCTTTTGCTGGATTCTGAATCTAACAAGAATTGCGCTGACGTCACCACTTCATCATCGGCTTTAACGCCCGCTAAAATAACGGCGTTATGGCTATCACTGCGGCCCAGTTCGACTGCCACCGATTTAAAGCGTCCTTCGCCTAAAGCGATAACAACACGGTCTTGGGAACCGGTGCGGATCACCGCTTCTTTAGGTACTATAAGTTGTTGCTCAGCAGCTTTAGCATGGATGCTTACTTGCGCAAACATATTCGGTTTTAGTTGGTGATCTTGATTATTAAAGCGTAAACGCACCCGCAAAGTACGGTTTTTGGCATCCAATGTTGGGTAAATATAATCGACCTTACCGCGCCAGCTTTGTCCGGCAATATAATCTAGAGTCATAGTCACCGGTAAACCGACTTCAATAAGCTGCGCTTGCCGCTCGAATACTTCGGCTTCTACCCAAACTTCATCAAGTTGAGCAATACTCATCATTGAGGTGCCTGGCTTGACATAAAAACCTTCGCGCACATTAAGTTCATCAACCACACCACTTTGGCGAGCATAGAAGGTAATATTTTGCATCACCTTTTTATTAACTTGTAGGCGCTCGACAAAACCATCCGACACATTCAATGCTTTTAAGCGCGCTTTGGCTGCACGAATAAGCACGGTGTTATTACGATCAACAGCCAGTACAAATTCTTCTTGAGCATTTACCAGTTGCGGAGAGTATAAGGTATACAGCGGTTCCCCTTGTTTTACCTGATCGCCAGCGGCTTTAACGTACAGCGTTTCTATCCAGCCTTCTACACGCGGGTGAATATGCACTAACTGATCTTGATTGTATTGTACGTAGCCCACCGTTTTTACTTCACTTTGCAGTGCCTTGAGCTGTACTTTAGCCGTTCTAACCCCTAAATTATTAACAACAGCAGGGGAAATTGTCACTGCACCGGGACCATCTTGATTGTTGTCAGCTACTTCACTATACACAGGTACTAAGTCCATCCCCATTGGTGAAAGCCCTGGTGCATCACGGCGATAATTACTATCCATAGGCGCAACCCAATATAATGGTTTTTTCTCTGCGCTGATCACCTCGGGTTCTGTACTACTACCAAAAAAATACAAGCCACTAGCAGATATTCCTGCACCTATAAGTACTGCGATAAGCAATTTTAAATTAGTGTTCACGGTGCTCTCCTGCTAATTGCTCAACCATCACAGCAGCATCTTTGCTACTAGCGTAATAATTCAGGCGAGCAATAATAATTTGTTGATCAATCTCTATATTTAACGCATCAATTTTGGCATTCAGTTCGCTGATACGGGCGCGCATTACTTCTGAAAAGTCACCATCATCACGGGTATAAGCATTTAATGTAGCTTGTGCTTGCTCTGCCATTTGTGGCAATAATTTAGTTTGATAAAGTGCATCACGCTTTGCTAATTGGGGCAACTGACTAAACTCTTTAAAATACATCCCTTGTAGCTTTTGTAATGCAATTAGTTTTTGAGTTTTCACCGCCTCAGCCATAGCTATCGCCGCATTAACTTGTTGGTCTTGGCGGTTATCAGTAAATAGTGGTAAATCAACACTCACACCAACTGAAAACAGATCCGCTCGGGAATCCCCCATTGGCGTATCATCGCGATAACCATAGCCCATATTTACCCCAAACTGCGGTTTATAGCCTTGTTTTGCCACCTCAACTTCTGTTTGTTTAGCCGCTACTGTTTTATCAAGCGCGACAATCGCTGGATGCGCCATTAATAATGGCATCAACTGTGCAAATTCAAGCTGCGCAAAATCAACTAAAGGCGCTATATCATGACGTTTTGCGCTGACAGGCTGAGTTAACATGTTGATTGGTAACCATTGCGATAAACGCTTTTTCGCGCTTTCGAACTGCTGCTCTAACATCACTAATTTATCTTCAAGGCGGGTTAACTCTAGCTGCGCTCGAATAATATCTTGTTGGCGGGTGTTACCTACTGAGCTGGCATAACTCGATTCAGTAATATCAATAAGTTGCGAGAACAATGCTTTATCTTGCTCAATTAACGCAATACTTTGCTGGGCACGATACGCATTGAGCCAAGATTCAATAACAATGGTTTTTACTTGAGCGAGTCTGTCGGCTCGTAGCCAAGGATATTGCTGCGCTGACTGCGCTAACGCATGCTGCTTAAGCGCTAAGCTATCGCCACGGCTAAACATTTGGCTCACGCCAACTTTTAATTGGGTCATGCCTTCTTGGTCAAAAGCAAAACCGTCGGTGGGTAAATTCATTAAGCCCACCGTTAATACTGGATCCGGCAGTGTGCCTGCCGCTAAACTTTGTGCTTGTATAGCAGCTTGTTGATATTTGCTGGCGGTTAGCCATGGCTCATTATCAAGTGCATAGCTGAGCGCTTCATCAAGGCTTAATTCATTACTGTGTGCTGGAATTGCAGTTGTTAGCATAAGCGCTAAAAAACTGACTTTAAATACTGCGAAGTGATTCATCACTTACTCCACTAAAATTAAAAGACAACTAAATTTAGGGGCAGAAAAGGTGATTTAGGTAAATTTTAGACGCACCTATCCTGCAATTAAGCAGGCATAGGAGGGCGATACAGTGAACTGGCTATACGATGTTGATTTTGCGGGATATAAAGTTGTACTTTTTCAGACGTCGTCAGTATAACGGTAACTAACACACTCATGTTTAACATTGAGTGAGTACTGCAGGCGCTCATTGGACAACCACACTCTTGATTAGCGGTTGCGTCATCGTCACAACAATCCATGTTCATCATACCCGCAGACATGTCGTGATGCATATCACTACTATCAGCCATAGTTGCTTGCGGTTGACTCATGTGTGGCATATCACAACTCATAGTTACAGACGCAACCGCTTGACCCACTAAAGTGAGCAATAAAACGACTGTGAATAAACTAATATAAATGCGTTGCAAAAAAGTGCCTTTTATAAATTAGGTTCTAGGTTCTAGGTTCTAGGTTCTA
>NZ_JACJEQ010000024.1:0-62742 GCF_014164125.1 Pseudoalteromonas sp. SG44-8
CTAGCACCTAGCACCTAGCACCTAGCACCTAGCACCTAGCACCTAGTTACCCCAAGGGTTACTGGCATTTGAGCGTTGTTTACGCGTCCGTGCACGATCTTTGGCTTCTTTTTTCGCTTGAATACGTTTTGCGTCACTAAAACTTAACTCACATGGTTCACCCGGTTTATGATCTTCAGGAATAACGCGGTCACGTGGTGGTAGTTCATATTGAACATCATCGGGTTTAGGTAGATTTTTTAATCTATAAAGATAAAAGTTTTCAACTTTATCTTGTGCCCACTGGGTTTTACGCAAAAATTTAACTGCAGATTTGATGTCAGGGTTGTTTTTAAAACAATTTAGCAGTAGATAAGCATGTAAAAGCTCCCACCCATATTGATCAACTAACTCTGATACAACTTGCTCAAGTTTAACGCCTTGTAGCGGGTTATTGCCGAATAAATCTTCATTACTCATGTTTTACACTCTTTTTCTAAAATCTAATCCCAGAATTATAATTTTTATCACGATAATTTGATACAAGAATATCAAGTCAGTTTGCTTGTGTAATTTACATTTGTTTACTTTATCGGTAATATTAGCGCGCTTTAATAAGCATCGGCATGACGCCACAACATTGGATGATAGATTTAAGGAATAATATACATGGGTCTTTTTAATAAAATTAAAACACAAGCTACCACTATTGGTTCAAATATCAGCGAATCAACGTCTAAACTAAGCTCTGATATGAGCACCTCAATGAAAGAGAACTCAAAGTTATCGGCGATCCGCTCTGAGATCACTTCAATAGAAGGGCAGCTAAATATTGGTTATCAAGATATTGGTAAAAAATACGTCGAAAATTTACTAGAAAACCAAGGACAAAATATCGAAAGTGCTTTGCAAGAAGCATTAAACCGTGTTGAACCGTTACTTGAGAAAAAAATTGAGCTTGAAGATGAAGCTATTGAAATTGAGAAAAAGCTAAAAGATCAAATCATCATTCAAGAAAAAGCAATTTTTCAAAAAGAATACGATCAAGAAAAAGAGAAGCTTGAAAAAGCCGTTAAACTTGATGTGATCTCTGTAGCAGAAAAAGAACAGAAATTAGCTAAAGCACGATTAAAACTTGATAATTTCGACACTATTCGTAAAGTTAAAAAACAGTATGAAATGAGTTTAATTTCAAAAGACGAATTAAACGAAAAGCTTGCTGCTTTAGGCGTGTAATGACGAAGAAATTAAAGCTTCTTTTACAAGAAGCTTTAATAATACCAATTGAGTTAAATATTTAACCATTCTAGCGGGCTAAAAACTACGTCAGTAATTTTTCAAGTAGAACAACGGCATGTCAAAATTCCTGCCTTGTTATTACTGCATTTCTATGTCGCTATAAATACTTAGTAACTTAACACGATTGGTATAACTTATTTTTACTGTTGGCAATTTACTACTACACGGCCTCGGATATTTCCGGCCATCAGCTCATCAGCCGCGTTAATAACCTGCTCTAAATTAATTTCAGTCGATATTTTATCTAAGTAGCTCTGCTCAACAAGCTCACCTAGACGTTGCCATGCTTGGATGCGGTCGACCTTTGGACGCATTACACTGTCTATGCCGATTAATGAAATACCACGCAAAATAAACGGCGCAACGGATGCAGGAAAATCCATGCCTTGTGCTAAACCGCAAGCAGTAACTACACCGCCATACTTTAAAGAAGCACAAATATTAGCAAGGGTGTGACTGCCAACTGAGTCAATGGCTGCAGCAAAACGTTCTTTTGCTAATGGCTTACCTGGATTTGATAGCTCATTTCGGTCGATCACTTCAGAGGCGCCAAGTTGTTTTAAATGTTCGCTTTGATCTACACGACCTGTTGCTGCAACTACGGTAAAACCTAGTAGATTAAGTAAATAGACGGCAAAACTACCTACACCACCGTTTGCACCCGTTACTAAAATATCACCAGAGTCGGGAGTGATGCCTTGCTTTTCAAGCGCAATAATACTGAGCATCGCGGTGTAACCGGCAGTACCAATTTGCATGGCCTGTTTAGGTGTTAACGACGTTGGGAGTGGGATCAACCAATCGCCATTAACAGCGGCTTGTTGAGCCAGCCCCCCCCAGTATTTTTCGCCAACACCAAAGCCATTTAATAATACCAACTGATCAATAGCGAACTCGCTAGAATCACTGGCTGTTACTTTACCCACTAAATCAATACCCGGCACCATAGGAAATGAGCGCACCACGGGGCCTTTTCCTGTGATAGCTAAACCATCTTTATAATTTAGGGTGCTGTAAAGCACATCTAATTTGACAGGGAGATTGGGTAATTCGCTATTATTTAGTGTTTGTAGTGACGCGGTATACTTATCGTCAGTATTATTTATAACAATGGCTTTAAATTGATTGTTCATCTGGACTCCATTTAGACCGATCGTCTTTTAATTGTTATGCAAAAAGAGCAATTACTTAAGCCGTTACCTAAGCAATGCACGTAAAAACATTTCAGTATATAAAATAAGTGGCTGAGTATTTTTAGTTAGCTTGGCACGCATTACAGCACCTTCCCAGCCAATCCAAAAAAATTCACTCATTTGTGTGGTATTCACGTTGGCTGCAATAACACGATCCTGCTGAGCTTGTGCCAGGCAAACTTGCACATGTTGTTGCCAAATCTCGTAGCTGGTTAATAGTTTATTTTTAAAATCAGCGCTGAGGTGGTTTAGTTCCTGATTTAAATTACCGACTAGACAACCGCGACTAAAATCGTACTTTTGCATACCCCTTGCTGCACTTTGGGTGAAATTGATTAGTCGCTCTAAAGGAGGGATATCGCTTGCCCCTAGATAGCGAATAAGTTTAGCAACAAAGTAATCGTTATAAGCGTCTATAACAGCTAAGCCGTAGGCATCTTTATTATTAAAGTAGTGGTAAAAAGAACCTTTTGGAACACCTACTTTTTTTAAAATAGTATCAAGTCCTGTGGCACTGAAGCCAAACTCGGTAAGTGTTTCTACCCCCGTAGCAATAAGTAATGCTTTGGTGTCGGCATTACTGCGGGCAACTTTTGGTGGGCGACCACGTCGTGGTGGATTTTGACTGTTTTTTAGCATAAACACATATTAGACCGATCGTATTTATATATGCAAGGATTAATTATTAAACAATTTAAAAAAGTGTACGTGAAATGTGGGCTAATTAAGTGCGAATAAGCCGCAGTAAAGTGGTCTGAAATAAGTTCAAAAATTAAACTTCTTTACTATTAATGAGTTGAAATAAATTTGTCATAATTACATTTTTTATAGGAACTTCATCCATAAACCGCAGTCACAATTAGAGCAGGAAACTGCGTGTTAGTGATTAGATAGTCGTAATTTTTTGTACATATATGGGTCGCACAGAAGATGGTACGACCACTTTACTTTTTTATATGTTAATTCATTTTTGCATCAGCAGCTTAGTTAAAGTCAATTTATTTAATTGCTTTTGTGATTTGAATTTAACAGTTTTATTAACTATTCATTAAATGTAGATGTCACGAACACTACAAATATATAAATATAAAAGGTGAGGATTTACCTATGAAGAGACAGAAAAGAGATCGGTTAGAAAGAGCTCATTCTCAAGGCTTTAAAGCAGGCCTCGCGGGCCGTTCAAAAGACCTATGCCCTTATCAACAAGTAGACCCAAAATCAGAGTGGTTAGGCGGTTGGCGCGAAGCGATAGAAAATCGCAATATGTATAAAACCTAATTTTTAAGTATTGAATTAAAGCAAAAACGCTGCTGTTTATGAAACAGCGGCGTTTTTGTAGCTGGGTTTTAATAAAAAATTAAAACGCGCTAGTATCTTGGAATAAACCAACTTTTAAATCTTTTGCTTCGTAGATAACGCGGCCATCTACTTCAACAGTACCATCAGCCATCCCCATGAATAATTTACGTTTAATAACGCGCTTCATGGTCAAACGGTAGGTCACTTTTTTTGCTGTTGGTAAAATTTGCCCAGTAAATTTAACTTCACCTACACCTAGCGCACGGCCAAGACCAGGACCACCAGACCAACCAAGGAAAAAGCCAACCAGTTGCCACATTGCATCTAAACCAAGACAACCTGGCATGACTGGATCACCTTTAAAGTGACAAGCAAAAAACCAAAGATCAGGGTTAATATCAAGCTCAGCAACGATTTCACCTTTACCATGCTCTCCACCGTCATCAGTGATTGAGATGATACGATCCATCATTAACATGTTGTCACTTGGTAGACGACAATTGCCTTCTCCAAACATTTCACCTTGACCACATAGGATCAAATCTTCTTTTGTATAACTATTTTTAGGTTCCATAACACTTTTCATCGCTTAGAAATTGCCACGTACTTTAGCGTACACTTGTACGCTAAACAACTCGGAGCAGTTAAAAAAATAATTTATTTGCACGAAATACCACCGCTTAGGTGAAGAACATGCTAATTACACGATTAAATCGCGCAATTACTAGCAAAAATCATTATAATTACCGTGATTTTTTAACCAGTATAAAGGAAGTTTATGATCCTTTTTGTTAACGCACTTACCGTAATTGATTTTTCTTACTTGTGTAATAAACGAGGCGCAGTTGGCGAGAGCTGGATTGTTGATTTAACCTTGCATGGCAAGTTAAATGAAGAGTCTATGGTGCTTGATTTTGGCTTAGTTAAAAAGCAAATCAAAGGCATTATCGACCAATGTATTGATCACAAGCTGGCCATTGGCAACCAAATTAACGGCCAAGTTGAAAACCATGGTGACTACACAACACTTGATTGTACTTTTGGTGATGATCACCACTTAGCAATGAGCGCGCCAAACCAAGCGTTTTGTTTAATTGATGCTGATGTTATTAATGAGCAGTCAGTTATTGAATTTTTAATTGCTACAATCATGCCGCAGTTACCAAGCAATATCGATAAAATCGAAATTGAGTTAAAGCCAGAGCATAGTAAGAGCTTTTATTATCACTATAGTCATGGCCTTAAAAAGCACGACGGTAATTGCCAGCGTATTATTCATGGTCACCGTTCGCAAATTGGTATTGCCCTTGATGGCATGGCAATGCCACGCTTACAAAAGCAATGGGCTGATAAATGGCAAGATATTTATTTAGCGACAGCAGAAGATCAAATTCAAGCGCCGCAGCTACAGCACATCAGCGCCAAAGAAAATGACCTCTGTTTTGCCTATACCGCCGCACAAGGCTATTTTGAAATGGCAATAAGTAAAGAACGGTGTGATATTTTACCCATTGATACTACGGTTGAATGTATTGCAGGTTACCTTGCTGAGCAAGTTAAAGCGCAGCATCCTGACAATGACGTAAAAGTCACAGCATACGAAGGTGTGGCCAAAGGGTCCATTTGTTATGCGTAAATTATTAGCCGTTTCGTTATTTGCTACTGTGAGCTTTTTTGCTGATGCAGTGGAGCTAAAAGGTCACTTAACCCAAGGCGGGTTAGTGACGGGTCAAATTGATGGGGTTAAGTCAGTTATTTTTAATGGCCAAGCATTAAAAACCACCGCACAAGGTGAGTTTGTATTTGGCTTTGGCCGTGATGCTGAATTAACCCATCAATTAGCCTGGGTTGATGCAGACGGTGTCAAACATCAGCAAGCGATTGAGATCACTAAACGTGATTATAAAATTGATAAAATTACTGGAGTGGCAAGTAAATATGTGTCACCGCCAAAAGCGGTAAGTGAACGTATCAGCCGCGAAGCTGTGGCAGTAAGAAATGCCCGAAAAGTTGACTCTGAGCTTAGGTATTTTTTAGATCCAGTTTACAAACCTGCACAAGGGCGTATTTCGGGTGTGTATGGTAGCCAACGCTATTTTAATGGTGAGCCTCGTCGGCCACATTTTGGTTTAGATATAGCCAACAAAACAGGCAGCCCTGTTTATGCGCCTGTCAGTGGTACCGTTGTTTTTGCTGATAACGACCTTTATTACTCTGGCGGAACTTTAATTTTAGATCATGGCCACAGTGTCACGTCTACCTACATACACTTAAGTAAGCTTGATGTAAAAGTAGGGGATACCATTAAACGCGGTGATAAAATAGCTGAAATTGGTGCGACTGGCCGTTTAACTGGCCCTCATCTGGATTGGCGTTTTAATTGGAAAGGCGAACGCCTTGATCCTGCACTTATGATGTTAGATAAATTAGCAAACCAAAAGTAGAGAACATGACAACTCAAGTAAACCGTGAAGAAATAATTGCTCAGCGTATTAAAGACTCAACGACTTCGGTCACAAAAACAGTATTTCCTGGGCGCACTAATCACCACAATACCTTGTTTGGTGGTGATGCATTGGCATGGATGGACGAAGTTGCATTTATTGCTGCAACGCGCTTTTGCCGTAAACCATTGGTAACCATTTCATCAGATAGAGTTGATTTTAAAGAAGCTATTCCAGCTGGAACCTTCGCTGAATTGATCTCAAAAGTTGTGCATGTAGGCAATACAAGTTTAAGAGTAGACGTTGAAATATTCTTAGAAACAATGCACAGGGATGATAAACACTCGGCAATTACTGGCAGTTTTACATTCGTTGCGGTCGATGACAATCACAGACCTACGCCGGTTGTATGCGATAAGATGATTTATGGTTTTTAAACCGAGTTGTTAAGTTAAGAAAGCATTTTTATGGTGCTTTCTTTGCTTTATAAAAAGAACACATCATACTATGTTGCACTATTATATATCTTTAGCATCTGCGTTAAAACAATAATTTAGTAACCAAGTAGGGGGCTTAATCTATTCTCTACTTGGTTACTCACATTCAAGGTATTAAAGCACCATAGCGGCTATCCAGCCAAATATTAGTAATGGAATATTAAAGTGGATAAAAGTAGGCACAACTGAATCCCAGATATGATCATGCTGACCGTCAGCGTTTAAGCCGGAAGTTGGTCCTAAGGTTGAATCGGAAGCAGGGGAGCCAGCATCACCTAAAGCACCTGCGGTTCCCACTAAAGCTGCGGTTGCCATCATTGAAAAGTTAAGCTCTAAGCACAGTGGCACAAACAAGGTTGCTATGATTGGCACTGTGGAAAATGAGCTGCCAATCCCCATGGTAATCATTAAACCAACTAATAAAATTAGTGCAGCTGCCAAAGGTTTGTTGCCATCAATAATCAATGCGGCGCTTTGTACTAAACTAGTCACATCGCCTGTCGCTTTCATTACAGAGGCAAACCCTTGAGCTGAGATCATGATAAATCCAATCATTGCCATCATTGCCACGCCTTTACTAAATACGTCGCTATTTTGCTCCCACTTAACTACGCCAAACAAACTAAAAATCATCACCCCAACTAAGCCACCTAAAATCATTGAACCACTGACATTTTGTGCTGCGAAAGAGGCTAATACCGCTGTAATACCGACTAACAATACTTTTTTAGGCTGTTCTACAACCACATTAGTTGCGTGCTCTTGATGTTCATCATGCTGATAATCCCGACGTTTTCTATAACTGATAAACACAGCTACAATTAACCCAACTAACATGCCACAGGCAGGAATGATCATCGCCATAGGTACTTGGGTATTAATGATATCTAAGCCATTTTCCACTAAGTTTTTATGTAAAATCGAGTATAAATAAATTCCACCAAAGCCATAGGGTAAAACCATATATGAGGTTGCTAGACCAAACGTTAAAATACAGGCAATAGCACGTCGGTCTAACCTTAGTTTATTAAATATAATCAGTAGCGGGGGTATCAAAATTGGTATAAAAGCTATATGAACTGGGACTAGGTTCTGCGATGAAATTGCACACACTAAAATTATCAGTAAAATAAAATAGCTTAAATTTGTTTCGCTATTACTACTATTGTTATTTACTTTAGCGAGTAGTTTTGCAGCTAAAATGCGCGTTAAGCCTGATTTTGAAATCGCAACAGCGAATGCGCCTAGCATTGCATAGCTTAGAGCGATCTCAGCTCCGCCAGAGAGGCCTGCGTTAAATGCGTTTAGGGTATCGTTTAAGCTAAGTCCGGCGGTTAAACCGGCGACTAAAGCACTTAAAGTCATAGCAACAATTACATTAACGCGGGCTAAAGTAAGGCCAAGCATTAAAATAACGCCAATCACGACTGCATTCATAGAGTTCTCTTAGTTGTTGTTTTAATTAATTTTACCAGATTTTTACTGTGTTTTTTACGATAAGCGCTAAATATTAGCTGGCGATAACGCACATCGGAGTATAATTGCGCAAATTGCATGATATATGTCCGCTTGTTAGGCAGCTGTTGAGCTGCATATGCTAAAAATTGCAGCGGCGTTTGATTTGACGGTGCAGAAATACCTTGCTTATTACACCAACGCACAACAGTAAGGTAGTCTTTTGCGAGTGAATGCGCTGGCGATTCTGGCTTTTTAGGCCAAGACAAATACACAAAGTAACAAATAAAGGCTAAACATACGGTTGCTATCACCATCAGTGAAATTTGCCAAAGCTGTTTATTACCGAATAATTCTTTTAGCAGGGAAGATTGCTTTTGCTGGTCAAAACCTAACACCCAATTTGTCCATTGATAATCAAGATTTTCAAGCTTAAGCCTTAACCAGTTAATACCAGCAATATTACTCAATCGTAATAAGCCAAAACTCAAGTTGCTTGTAAATTCGCTATTCAGCTGCAAGTGCTGTGATAAAGATCCGTTTAATCGTTCAGGTGAAACAACCGCAGTTGCATCAAAAATTTGCCAACCTTTATTTTTTATAAATACTTCAACCCATGCATGGGCATCATATTGATAGACGCTCATATAACTATTTTGTTGATTATACTCACCACCTAAGTACCCCGAAACAACGCGGGCAGGAATACCAACACTTCTAAACATAAATGCAGCTGTGCTGGCATAATGGCCACAAAAACCACGTTTATTAGCAAATAAAAACTGGTCAAGGGTGTTGTTACCGGTAATTGGATCCGGCGTTAAGGTATAGCTAAAGTTATTATTGGCAAAGTAGTCATACAGTGCTGAATAAAAAGCCTGATCATTGTTATTATGTTGTTCATATAGACGTTTAGCTAAAGACTGCGACTGTAAATTAGTCTCTTTAGCTAAACTAAGCTGCACGTTTTGATAGTGTGCAGAGCGAGAGAGTTCAGCCAAGCTAAAAGCATAACTCTGGGCTGTATAGCTAATACTATTAGCTAAAAAACGTTTCCGCAGTAGTAATCCATTGCTGGTTGTTTTTACATCTTGATGGGCCGAGTCGGCAAACTGTAAACCATAAAGCCAAGGCTTAGCGCCAGGCTCTGCAAAAATTTGATAACTATATAATGGTTCACCACGTTCAGCTGAGGTGATTTGGTCAATTACTTGTTGGCTTTTTAAAATGTCCGATATTAACCAGCGTTTCCCATCAAACTCATCATGTATAATCGCTCGCCAGTAATAGGGGGAAGATGGCTTTTGCTGATCAAATTTAGCTCGAAATACTAACTCATCTGAATTAGACAGTTTGGCTATATCAAATGGATCAACACTTTCTGACAAACCGGTTTTAGCGAGTTTTGGCCCCGGTAATTGCCAAAATGCGGGAAGTTTCGGTAACAATAATAATAAAAATATCGCTAAAGGTAGTGCTAGCAACAAAAGTTTGCAGCTGTCTTTAGCTGCAATTTTTAAACTATGTTTAGATTCAATCAGCGCTAAAAGCGCAAAATTTAAAATATATAGCATGCTAATTACTAGCGTAGCAAATAAGCTCTGAGAAAATAGATATACTGTTGAGAGACTAAAAAAACTTAACAAAATGATAGTTTGATAATGCTTTTTTGTATTGGCTTGCAGTAATTTAAATAAGCTAGAGAGGATCAGCATCGCAACAAATAAAGTCACCGTATCGCTAAAACCTACGTCATAAAACAAGATCAATAGACTCAAACCGGCCAAAGTATTTGCTAATATGGCATTGGGTTTATTTCTTTTCAATAAGGTAACGGCTAGATTCCAAATACACAAACTAGCTAATAATGTATTAAATAGAGGAGGTAACTCAGTAAAAATAAAACTCAGCACTAAAATATAAACAATAGATAACGACAAATTGATCGCGGTTAAATTATCAGTGACTTTCATTTTCATCCTTTGCAAAACGGCTTAGTGCTTCTAAACACTGTTTACAATGTTCTTTGGTATCACTGATCGCGTATAGTCCTGCTTCTAATTGCAGGCCATAACTAACGCCTTGTGAGTAAGCCTGAGTGACTAAATAGCTTAATTGTTGTAGGCGGGATTCGGTATTTCCTTGTAACTGATTAAAATCAAAAACAACACTTTGGGCTGAATAATTTACAAACTCTTTTACCATTAATTGCTGAGTTTTTGCGTAATGTTTCCATGATATTCGTTTCATATTCATACCAAGTTGATGAATATTTAAACCATCAAATTCATCACTACCATGGCTGTTTTTATGCAGGCCATCATCAGTGTTGTGGTTATTTTGCAAACTAGCTTCATGCAATGGTTTGAGTTGTTGCGGGTAGACAAATACCGTATGTGCTAATTGCATATAGCTCCATACCGATACTAATCCAAACGGGTACTTGCTGATTATTTTTAATCGGCGCAAGGGGTATTCACCACGTTCTTTTAATCCTAAATCTAAATTAACTATTTGCTTTTGACTGGTTATTTCATCAACGGTTGTGAGGGTTTTATTTTCATAATTAAACTGCAATGATTGACATTTTTTTTCGGTTTTTAGTTGCAGCTCTAATAATGCAGAGCAGGGAGCATAGCTAGCTATATGATTTTTATAATCAATTTTTAATCCTTTAAGATTGCTATAACCCATAAGTAGCGAAAATATCATTACTACAAGCATTAAATAAGCCATCGCTAAAATCAGATTATTCTGATAATTAATGCCTAATATAAAATTAAGCATAGTAACCACTAAAAAGCTCACGCCCAATTTTGATGGCAAAACATATATTGTGTTATGCGTTAAGGTAAGATGTTCGGTATTATGTTTATTTCTTAGTAATAGCTTGAAAACCTTAGCTTTAAACTGAAACCAAAAAGTAGGGCGCTTTCCTGTTTTATTGTTCATACCTTAAAGTGGCACATCAACAGTATTTATTAATTGTTTGATCTGTTGTGAGCTAACATCATGCTGCAGACCTAAACGATGTTCGGTAACACTAGCAAAAATAGTTTGGACATCATCAGGGGTAACAAAGTCACGACCATCAATAAACGCCCATGCTTTCGCGGCTTTGCCAACTGCAATACTGGCCCGTGGAGATAACGCATTAGCAAATTGGCTGTTATTTCGGGTAGCAGATACAAGCGCCAAAATATAATCAACAACCGGTTCACTTAACATAACAGCACTTACTTTATTTTGTATTTCAATTAATTGTTGTGTATCGATACGTACAGGTAAGTGTGCATAATCACGATTATGTTGGCCTAAAATGAGTTTACGTTCAGCTTCTTTAGGTGGAAAACCCAAACTAATACGCATAAAAAAACGGTCTAATTGAGATTCAGGTAAAGGATAAGTACCTGATTGATATAAAGGGTTTTGAGTTGCTATAACAAAAAATGGTGTTGGTAGGGCATGCTTATCACCATCCATAGTAACTTGGTTTTCTTCCATTGCCTCTAATAAAGCGCTTTGTGTTTTTGGACCTGCGCGATTTATTTCGTCCGCTAAAACAACTTGACTGAAGATAGGCCCTTTATGAAAAGTAAATTTATGCTCATTGGCATTAAAAATACTTGAGCCCAGTATGTCTGAGGGTAATAAATCACTGGTAAATTGCACTCGTTGATATGATAAACCTAATACCGCAGCAAGTGCATGCGATAAAGTGGTTTTACCCATACCTGGCAAATCTTCAATTAATAAATGACCTTGGCTAAATAAGCAGGTTAACGAGAGTTTTATTTGTTGCTGTTTGCCAAAAATAACCTGAGATAAATCATCAATGATCGCTTGTACGGTCTGTTGCATAGTAACCTTGTAGGTTGATAAATTACATTAAATAAGTTCGAGGCGTTTCATCACAGTATCAACTTTTTTAGCATTAAATGGCTTTGCAATAAAACCTTTAGCACCTAGTTCCCAAGTATTTTGAACATTTTCAAGGCTGTTATGGCCAGAGCACATGACAACATGTGTATGTGGGTAATTGTCATTTAAGTATTCAAGAATTTCTGTACCATCGGTATCGGGAAGTTCAATATCGAGAAAGATAACATTCGGAGACTTTTCATCAATCAACGTTTTAGCCGATTCAAAATCTCTGCTTTCAAGAATATCTTCAAAACCTAACTCAGTTAAGATCTGATTTAAGTAGTCACGTATATCTTGAACATCATCAATTATTAGGATTGGTTCTAACGGGCGCACAAATTCCATATTGTTTACTTCTTGTGATACAGCTTAAATTGTATTTTTAATACTATGCTAAGCGATAATGAAGCTCAAGAAAGATACTCGAATTAAACTGTATTATTGAAATAAATCATCACTAAGTCCGATACCGTCTAGTATTGGACTTAGTAGGTGGTTCTAGGTGTGTATTTGCAGATGTTCGCATTAATATATTTAATAACCTATAATTTATATTATGTTAAATAGAGTGAGTTTTATAAGTAACAACCTAATTACCGTGATTAATAAACGCTATTTTCCCTATTTGCATGCAAATTTAGATTAAATCAGTTACACCAATTTCAAACACCTAACTCACACATAACTAATTGTTAATGGCTGGTTGTTTAACTTTGACTCTAAACGCACTTTAAAAGCTGTTTTATATTAGCTGACTTTGAGCACTGCTCATTTACACACAACTATAATGAGCTGTCGATGTTTAAACTTTACCGGCAGCTATGATGGTATTTAACCCTGGCCTAGCTCTGCCGTGATCATAAAATCTTGGTACGATATTTTTACTTGGTTGCCTATATAAGCAAACGTATTTGGTTTTTGAACAGCGTTCATTAGTTCGTGTACTTGCTCAATTGCCAGTTGGCCAGTTAAGAACTTTTCAACTTGAGTGCTGCTAACTGTAACAGCGCTACTATATATAGGTGCGTTTTTACGTGACATTCCGTTTAGTATATTCACAGGCAAGTGCCCTAGCGTTAATTGCTAGCTATCTGGTATCGACTTTTTAAGCGCTAACTTTGCTGCTGTTACTTAAATTTCAACCATATTTACTTACTAATCATTTTTAACTTTACATAATTATATTTGTAAACCATGTTTATATTAGTTACTAATGTAAAGGAGTACGATATGAAACTTATTTCTATTATTGCTGTTACATCTATACTTTGTGGTTGCAGTACATACTTTAAAAAATCCTATATATCTATTGCCGATAAAAATGAACAAACTGTTGGTACGCTCTTTGTTTGGGAGCCAGATACCAGTGCTGCAGTTATCTTAAACGATCCAGATGGAACAATTAGAGCTTGCATGCAAACTGCATTAGCTATTAAAACAACCGATAGCAAAGGTGAAGCAACTATTTCAGAAGCTATTTTGAACTTGTCCAAAACTGCCGCAAGTGTCTCAACTAGTCAAGGCACTAGTTCTGAAAAAGCGCTTGCGCTGGCTGAGTTATCTGGTTCAATTAAGCAAACTGCAAATATTTTAACAACAACTACTGAACGAACTGCTTTTTTGAACATGGGATTATTTTATATTTGCCAACTATCTGCAAATAAATCAATATCTGAATCTACAACTCTACAATTAACATCTGAGCTTATTAAACAAACCGTTACAATGCACAATAAAGAATAAAAATTTTGAGTTTCAGCCAGTTAATATCATTTTTAAAAGTAATAAAATCATATTAACGGTAACCCCCTACTCCGGCCACTATTGGATTGTTTCTGCATTAACTAAATACCAATAGAATAACCTGCAGATGCGAGTTTGTCTGAAAATTTCATTTAAAAGTCTTTATGCTCATCATGAGTGATATAGCTCCAAACTAATGCCGTATTCAATATTAGTGATAGTTATTTACATAGAGTGACTAATAATGGTCTTTATTTCTTCAAATATCATTTTTTCAGAAGTCATGCTAAATTAATTCTATGCAAAATTTTTTGCTAAATAACATTATCGATAATATCGATGATGTTGACTTCGGTATTTTAGAAAAAGTAAAAAGAAAAGTTAGCAGTAAATAATGATAAAGGTTTACTACATGTAGCTATTGTATTCACATACATAAGAACACTCCGTGTTGTGGACAATTGTTAGTATGTACCTTAAAAAATATTCACTGGAACTTTATTTATGCATTTTGGCAGTTGAAATAGATGAAGTTAATAAAACTAGCTCAGAACTTCTCCAACTAATATTAGTGATTAGTAGCTAACACTTTGGTTGAAAAAGTTTTAGAGAAATTACTTTATAAAAAATTGCCTACAAGACGTGAACTTCTGATGTGCAAAAGTTACAACAATACTGACTCAAAAGCTTTTGACTGTCATGAGTGAGGTATTTGTTGATACTGTTGCAGATGGATCTTTGTCTATGGCGTAAAAAAGGATATTAATATGCTTAAAAATACATTTAAAATTGCAACTTTACTGTGTGCAACATTAACGATTTGTAATGTTGCAGCCCTTGCTCCTCAAGCAGATCGTGCAGTTATTCAATATATGAGTGCAGATATTTTACTACCAGATAATTCATTGCTTAATGTTGATATGAGCTTTGATTGTGGTAGTGACTTTTCTAAAACGGCGATGATTATAACCAGTGATGCAGGTGCGCATTTACTTGCTACTGCATTTGCAAGTATGTACGGCAACGCAGCAGGTGATCAGGTTTTGCATAGTTGGAACACTAAAGTAAATGAAGCTGACCCTCGAAAGCCTACATTTCTAGTTGTAACTCCTCCTGAAAATGCTCATGAAAATTGGTATAAAAGTACTATATCAAAAGGGGTTAAAAAAACGTTAAATTATCAAGCGGAATCATTAACATCTGAACGTTCTGATGATTTAAACGTAGAGTTACCAATTGTAAAGCCATATTGTGGTTCTAGAGATCACAGGCCAACATCGGCACAATAATGGTCACTAGGAAATGTGTAAGCCAATTTGATTGGTAATAATAATAAAATGGACACCATTATGAACAAGTTACTATTTTTAATCTTCTTTATGTTGAGTAGCACTTATTGTTTTGCATTTAACATGCAGCATTTGAATGCCGCTACCCAAGATAATAACAAGAATATTTATTTTTCTTCACATGATGGTGTCTATCGTTTCGATGGTAGTCATTACCTAAACCTTTCGAGTATCTCTATTTTACCTAAGCGTTGGACAAGTGATGTTATCTTTCAATCACCAGGTTATTTGTATATAGCCTATAAAGATAAAGAGGTGTGGCAATTTAATCTAAATACGCTTGAAGCCGTTAAACTTAGTGATATCGCAGCTAGAAAGCTGGCAGTAAATAATACATATTTATTTATGTTAGCTAGAGAGCAATTAACGTTACTTGATCTAGAAACATTTGAAGTTACTGAGCCGCTTGGTAAAAAAGATAAGATGTTTGATGTATCTGCCTCAGCCAACCATGGGTACATTATGGCAAATGACGGTGTCTACGTGATTAATAATAGGAGTGTACGATTAATTGATGACACACATGTTAGTGACGGAGAGCTAGTTGCTACACCTTACGGAGTGATTTATTTTTTAAATGATCATATGACATCATATTCATACTTGAATGACATAAAAATTGTTAATGACGACATTACAAGTGCAAGACATCTGCGCTTTTCACCTCCATATTTTTTGTATTATGTAGACCGTGGCTCTATAAACCAAGCTGAAATAACACAACTATCAGTGTTACAAAAAGGCATAAACTCCCATCCTCAAGCATATAAAGACTTGTTTGTTGATGATGAACAAAATTTATGGGCATTAGATGTTAATAGCTTTGAGGTCGTTTCATCTAAGGTCAGACTCGATCGTCTTTCAATTGCTTCGATTTACAATGTGATCGCAACAGTAAATGGTAAAACCTGGATAGGCTCTGATAACGGGCTTTATATTTACTCTGACGGTCACTATTCTGCTCTTAACAATTTGAATCAGCAAATCTCAAAACTTGGTTTTTCTGTCACTGCATTACAGCAAGAAGGTGACACGCTGTTCGTTACTACTAATTTAGGTGCATATGCTATTAACTTGACTACACAGCTTGTTACTCAGTTCTTTAAAGGTTATGTAATTAACTTAGCAGTTATTAATAAACAGATTTACTTATCCACAAATGATGAGGGAGTTCAAATATTTGATTTAGCCCTTTCGCAACTCGATTCAGGGTATATCAATAAATTTCTATCGCATAAGACTGCTTGGGCAACTAAAAACCTTGGAGGTATACTCTATATTGCTAATGAAAAGGGGTTGATATCTTTTAATCAACGGGGTGATGCCTCGATTGAACTTGAAAAATATGCACCTATCGCAGATATTCAATTGTTAGGTAATACACTTTATGCTGCAACTTACGGCAGCGGTTTATTTAGAAAAATTAACGGTCAGTGGGAATCTATTGTAAGCCCGCTATATATTAATGAGCTACATTCATTGAGCCAAGAGCTCTATTTATCTACTAACCATGGTATTCACAAGTTTAGTATGGATGATGCTTACACTAATCTTTTAGAAGGTACAGGAGATCATTCTTTTACACCAAATGGAATATTAAGTATTAGTGATAAAATTGTTGCGGTTAGCAACCAAGGCGTAATAAGAGTTGAAAGAAAAAGGCAAGAAACTATACCAAATAGTCGTATTAGTTATATAAGAACAAACACTAAAACGTACTTAAATCCAGAAACGTTAAAAGTGAATAACTCTGGCTGGCTTGATATAGCTTTGACTAATTATAGCTACACGCTTAGCGATCACATTAATTATCAATACCGCTTAAATATGAGCGAATGGCATGATATCCCTACCCCATTAATACAATTAAATAAGCTAAACCCTGATAATTACACATTAGAATATAGAAGCAAAGTTAATGGAGGTATGTGGAGTAAGCCACAGTCTTTCAATTTTTTTGTAAGTGGGCCTTGGTATAGCTCAAATAGTGCTTTGTGGTTTTATGCTTTAATACTAATTAGCTTATTTTTAGGTGTTGCTAGCTTTGTATTCTTTTGGTTGCAGAGTTTTCACCGTGTTTTTAAGTCACATCAAAAGCAATTACAGCGTGAAGGGCTAAGTGTTGCTGCTATAAACTTAGCAAACGGCATAGATTTATGTGGCGGAGATCAAATAATGGTATGTAAAGGCCTTGATAAACTTAAAAAAGCACATGAAATTTTAAGCCCTATTGCTAATAGCCATGCAAGCCTTGGGCAGAACGACTTGGCTACAGCGATTGATATGCTACATATTAAATGTTTATCAAGGGATGGTATTGAGTCGGAATTCAATATCACGCTTGGTAATGAAGTTCTTACTAAACAATTACAGTGTGATATTTATGCGGTGTTATACCATGCTGTTGAGAATATATTTAAACATGCAAGTGCAACTAAAATAACAGTTCACTTAAATAAGATCGGTAACAAGTTAATATTGCAGGTACTAGATAACGGTAAAGGCCTATCAATGTTTACCCGCTCTATAAATTTTGGCCTAGGTTATTACGTGATGAATAGTATTGCAAAAGAATATAAACTGCCTATCAAGCGAAGCTCTAGCAGCAAAGGGACTAAGGTAGTAGCCCAATTTCCAGTGATCTTACAACCAAAAAAAATTCAAAAAAGTGAGTTACATACAAGCAAATATCAGCCAAATTAATGGCTGAACATATGGCAGCTGTTGCTGCTCAGCGGTTATACACTTCAACGTGCACTATCAAGCGCTGATCTGATTAATGCAGCGCCGCAGTAAATGGGATGTTTTTACATATTTCGGCTTCCGCTATTAAAATTTCTTCTAATCGCGAATCGACCTCATTTTTATCAAAATATTCATAAGCCAGCTCGACAAATAAGTTTTTATGTTTTTCTTCTGATTTAGCTATTGCCACATAAAAATCTTTTTCTTTGCCGATTGGTAATGCTTGTGCAACTAAAGAGAAACGCTCGTGTCCCCTCGCCTCAATTACGGCACCTACTAATAATCTATCCATTAAAAACTCGTCGCGGCCATTTCTAAAAATCGCGCGAATTTTTTTTACGTACGGATCTTTTTGGTCGTTACCTAAGTTAACATCACGATCAAGCAATAGCTTTAATACTTGTTTAAAGTGGATCATTTCTTCCAGTGCTAAATCGGTCATTGCTTTTACAAGCTTGCGGCGATCTGGATAATGCGACAACATCGACATAGCCATACCGGACGCTTTTTTTTCTGCAGCGGCATGATCTTGTAAAAAGGTGTCAAAGTCTGCCATCACAGCTTCGGTCCATGTAAATGGAGTGTGGTATTTTAATTCGAACATAAATATTTTACCTAAAAACTAATGGCGAGATTTTAACGCAATTGAACTACAAAATCTTGTTACAGCAATAATTTTTAATCACCTTGAGTAGTTACTTCTTATCAAGATGTTGGGTATAGATATTTATCGATTTTACCATTTGCTGTTGATGCAACTTTTAGTGGATGTTTTATTGCATTCCAAGCTGTTACCTTGCCGCCAATATTCATTTTTTCAAACTTTGTCAGTTCAGTTTGTAATTGCAAAAAATCACAAAGCTGATTAAAACTGTTTGGATGGGCAATATCTATTGATAAAAAGTCAGCTGCTCGCTTAGCAAAATAGTTATGTGCAGCACTTTTGTGTTGCTCATAGCATTGTTGTAAATAGGCATCATTGTGTAACTCATTAATAGAAAAACTACCAAAGGTATGCAGATAACAACGCTTAATATGTGGGTTAAAACCCCCATCCTCTCGCATTAAGTTGGTGTGCATTCTCAGTAATAATTGGCGAATTGAAGGCAGCCACTTTTCTGCTTCCCGCTCTAAATAGATAAATTTAGCACCTGGATAAAGTGAATCTAAATATTCGTAATCATTAAAAATTGGTGTGTCAGCCATCACTTGCGCTTGGTTAAAACATTGCTTGGTATAGGCTGTATGGGCACAACTAAAACCAAGTTGTAAAAATGCATGGCATACACTGGTTGTGCCCGTACGAGGTAGGCCAATTATAAAGATTTTAGTTATTGGATTCATAATGACTTGTGGAACTGAATGCTTTTTTCTGGAGTAAACCATAATGCACTGTTGTTAATAGGAGTTAAGTGAGGAAGATGTGTATTTTCTAATTTTATAATCATTTTTTCTTGTAATTTTGCGCTTGCAATAATTTCAGCGAAGTGGCGATTAAATAATTTATCAAACTCACCATTTTGATGTGCTTTTTCTAGACCAGTTTGAATTGCATTATGTAAATCATCGCGCTGCGAGTTAACAAAAAAGTAGATCGCTGCTGGATAATAAAATACCACATTCGGTACAGTAGTAATGTGAGCGTTTGCATCAAGCTGCTTTAATTCCCAATCAACTTCTAAAATTGAGCGGGGAAATGCATCCCCACGCCCTTTAACAAGCATATTAAATAAGGAGTCATAACTTGTTGATGTTGAAACTTGAAAACCGTTATCACTTAGAATTACCGTGTCTGGCCAGTCATGTCCTTGAATAAAATAAAGCTTTTTAAGTTCAGATGGCATTTTTACGGCTGTAAATAATGAAAGTTTGTCTTCAGTAGTTAGTAGTAAACGCCAACCATATAAACCTTTATAAATTGGAATTCTAATAGGCTTAAACAATTGCTCCCTTTCTATACTTGTCATTGACCATACTACATTAACTAGTTCACCGTATTCTAGCTCTTTTAAAGAACGGCTTTGTACCATTTTTATCGATGATTGTAAGGTATGCGCTTGACCACTATATTTTAATGCAAGTTTGAGTAACTCTAGCGGATACCAATTGTCTAATTCACGCTCTGGCTTAGGATAAATAACATTCAGTGTTTGACGCGGATCATTATGATCAACAGCTGCACTAACAGGGTTTACTATCAATGATGTAGAAAGTGCAAGCCATGTACAAAACATTTAGAAAAAACGACCGAGCAGTAACGCAATTGCACTTAACGCGAGGGTTGCAAAGGTTGATAGCATGCCTATAACTCTAAGTTTTAAGGTATTATCATTAATCGCAATGCTGTGGCATACGCGACCAAATACTAATAAAGTCCCTAAAAGATGGCAATAATGACTGCTTAAACCTTGGTACTCTGCTAAAAAAATAAGGATCAGCGCGAAAGGTACGTATTCAATAAAATTACCATGAGCTCGCGTTGCTCTTAGTAGTTGTTGGTTATCGTTAGTACCTAATGATATTTGATTTGCTTTTCGCACTTTTACAACATTTATACTTAAATAAATATACATAAAAGCTAATATGGCTGCGTAGAAAGATATGATCACAATAAACCTAATTTTTATCTAATAGTTTATAAGAACTTGTGTATTGCCAAGTCCCCCTAATAATTCGTATTACTATACAACTATTGTTATTTAAATAACAAATGATAATCAACCTCAGAAAACAACATCACTTATTTTAACCTTTCTATGGTCTTGCTACTGAGATTAATAGAATGACCTTATACAATGCCCTCTCAATGACGTCTATTATTTAGACGATTTCGTCGCATATCAAGCAATAAGCTAATATTGTAGTCAAGACGCTCAATGCGGTCCGTAAAATTAAAGTTACAACATCTTGCTGCTTGCTATTAGGAGTCCATATACTAAGTAAGTTTTAAGCCTCCAGCTAATAAAACATGCATATATTGGAAACGTTATTATTAATAATTAGACGTAAAACAAAGTTTGTTGTTAAGCTTACTGCATAAATTAGCTGTTGTTGGTACAACAACTAAGTCATCTTAGGGTTTCATATATGTTCACTCCGCGAAAAATTGCCGATAATTACCGAGAATTAGTCAGTAGTATCGGTTTCTATCCATCGTTATTATCAGTGATATTTTTATTGTTTGCTGTACTTGTAACAACTACAGAGTATACGTCTTTTGTTATGGAGCTTAAATCGCTGCTTGAGGTACTATTGGTTGATAGCGAAGAAAATGCACGAACGATTCTAAGTACATTAACGGGTAGTATTATTTCGCTAACTGTTTTTAGTTTTTCTATGGTTATGGTGGTACTTAATAGTGCCAGCGCAAGTCTATCACCAAGAGTATTACCGGGGCTTATAACGCGTAAATCACATCAACTTGTTTTGGGGTTTTATCTCGGCAGTATTATTTTTTCAATCGTTATGCTGATCAACATCCGTACTATGGATAATGGTGAAATAGGAATTCCTTCATTGGGCATACTTTTTTCACTTGTTTTTGGCCTGATATCGTTAGGCTTTTTTGTATTTTTCATCCATTCAATTTCAAGGGCGATTCAAGTCGATAACGTATTAAACGACTTATATAAGAATACTAAAAATGAATTGAAATCGATTATTAGCATGCAAAAAGATAACCCTATCGATGTATTTCCTAACTTTGACGATTGGTCGAGTATTTCAAGTAAAACAGAAGGTTACTTTAAAGGCGTCAATAGCGATAAACTATGTGCCCTTTGCCAACAACATGATATAAAAATTTATGTTGTAGTTAAGCAGGGTTTTTTTACTGTTGAAGGCTATCCGTTTTTAAAATGTAATCATGATTTATCTGATAACGAGCAACTCCTTGAAGATTTACTTAATTGCTTTATTTTTTATATCGAAGAATATGTAAGTGACAATTATCGATTTGGAATGACACAGATCTCAGAGATTGCAGTGAAAGCGATGAGCCCGGGTATTAACGATCCTGGTACTGCGGTAAAGGCGATCGATATGCTCAGTATTTTACTCATTGATCGATTAAGCATTTATAACGTTAATTACTCTTTAAAACATAGTGATGATAAACAGCCACTGTTATATTTCCATGAAACATCATTTGATGAATTATTGCATGATAACTTCACGCCAATCCGCAACTATGCAAAAAGTGATGGTTATGTGATGAATAATGTACTCGAAGCGTTCAAAAACATTTTGTTCAGAACCCACCAGAACAGTAAAGCAGCGCAGAGTCTATTTACTTATTTAGATGCTATTATCGATGATGTAAATGAGAATATTAGTAATCAGTATGATCGCGACCAAATAATTAATATGCTTAATGCTATCGCGAGAATCTCCCCTGAAATGGGAGATAAATTGGTGGCGAAATTTCGCCACCAATGAGTTGGCTGTTAATTTTTAATTAGATAAATAGCGTAACTGTCTGCCGAAATTGTGATTTCGCCGGCATGATAGGCATCAGGGACGAAACTGCCAGAATTACTGTCTGACAACATGGTTTTTTCAGCACGCATATAAGGTTGAGCTGATACGTTCATAGGGGCATTTGAAGCACTATACAAACCTTTGAGTTCTACGTCATAATCAGCAGCAAATTCTTTTGCCGCTGATTTAGCATCTGCAATTGCCATTTTTTGCACTTTCTTTTGCAATGACTCAAAACGACTCGATGTGAACTCAGTTTGGTTTATTTCATTAATGCCTGCGTTCACTAAACTTTGCAGCAGTAATGGATATTTTGTTACATCCGTCAGTGTGAGTGAAAGTGTGCGACTAACCCGGTAACCAATAAAGTCTTGCTTACCTGTTTCACGGTTGTATTGATTTTCTCGGTTAATTGAGATTTGTGAACCATAAATACTTTTTTCATCAATCCCCTGCTGCTTTGCTAATTTAATCGCTTTAGCCATAGTTTGATCAGCTTTTTGTTTAGCGCTCATCAAGTCCTTATCAACTTCAACAATTGCAACGCCTAACTTTACATTATCGGCAATAGTGGAGATTTTCGCTTGGCCTTGAATGTAAATGTGTGGGGCATCTGGTGTACTGGCTGCAAATACATTGAAACTTAGAGTCGCGGCTAACAATGGTAAATAACGCATACATATCCTTAATAGTTTTAATAACGTTATTAGATACCGTACGCGGTTAATTTAAAATGAACAAGCATAAAAAAACAGGCCGAAGCCTGTTTCTAGATAATTTACTAGTTAATCAGCAGTGATCACTTAGATACTACAACGTTTGTAATTACGGTATTTTGGTAACCAGTAATTTCTGTCAATTGCCGCCCATAACATATCATCGCTGATCTCAAGTGCAGCCCCCTCTTCGATGGCTTTTTTAGCCACACCAAAAGCAATGCGTTTACTCAGTGTTTCAATTTCTGTTAGTGCAGGTAATAAACTCCCTTTACCGGTATTAGCTCGAGGTGATGATTCTGCCAATATTTCACTCGACACCATGAGCATTGCATCAGTAATACGGGTGGCCTTCGCCGCAATGACACCTAAACCAATACCAGGGAAAATATAGCTGTTATTACACTGTGGAATTACAAATGTTTCACCGTCATAAACAACCGGTGCAAAAGGACTGCCAGTTGCAACAATCGCTTTGCCTTGTGTCCAATTGATCACATCTTCCGGCAGTGCTTCAACTTGCTTAGATGGATTACTTAACGGGAAAATAACGGGCTGTTCGCATCCATTATGCATGGCGCGAATAACTTGCTCAGTAAATAAACCAGGTTGCCCTGATACACCAATGAGAATATCAGGAGCTGTGCAGTGCATCACATCTAGCAATGACGCGTATTCACCGCTGTATGTCCAATCAGCTAATTTATCTGTAGGTTGGGCAAGTGCTTGCTGGAAGTCGCGCAGCCCTTCCATGCCTTGTGTTAACAAACCAAAACGATCAACCATGAAAACTTGGCTGCGGGCTTGCTCGTCAGAAATACCTTCCGACACCATTTGTGTAATGATTTGCTCGGCAATACCACAGCCTGCGGAGCCTGCACCTACGAACACTACCTTTTGTTCTGATAACTGTGCACTCTTCACACGACATGCAGCAAGTAACGAACCAACTGTAACCGCCGCTGTGCCTTGAATATCATCATTAAAACTACAAATTTCATCACGGTAGCGTTTTAATAAAGGCATTGCATTAGGTTGTGCAAAGTCTTCAAATTGTAATAACACATTTGGCCAACGACGCTTAACGGCTTTAATAAATAGATCTAAAAATTCATCGTATTCATCTTGTGCAATACGTTTATGGCGAGCGCCCATATACATAGGATCGTTTAATAACTTTTCGTTATTCGTTCCTACATCAAGCATAACCGGTAGCGTATAGGCTGGGCTTATGCCACCACAGGCGGTATAAAGTGATAGCTTACCAATTGGAATGCCCATGCCACCAATACCTTGGTCGCCTAAACCAAGAATACGTTCACCATCAGTAACAACGATAACCTTTACTTTGCCTTTGGTCGCATTACGTAAAATATCATCGATTTGATAACGGTCTTCATAAGAGATAAATAAACCGCGCGCGCTGCGATAAATATCTGAGAATTTTTCACAGGCATCACCCACGGTTGGGGTGTAAATAATAGGCAACATTTCTTCAAGATGGTCACGCACTAAACGATAGTAAAGTGTTTCGTTGTTATCTTGGATGGCGCGTAAATAAATGTGTTTATTTAGGTTGTCTTTAAAACTTGAATATTGTTGATAACAACGTTCAACCTGCTCTTCAATCGTTTCATAGCGAGGAGGCAGTAATCCCGCAAGGTTGAAACTTTCACGCTCTTTTTGAGTAAATGCACTGCCTTTATTTAAGAGTGGCGTTTCGATCAGACCTGGGCCTGAGTGATGAATATAAAGATAATTTGGGTCAGTATTTGTAGTCATAAGTCCAAGCTTAACGAAGTCTTTAAGTTACGATCTGTCATTATTACTGTTGAATATTAAAAAGCAATGATATTCAATCTTGTCAGACCATTAGGAGAAAATAAGACGTGTGCGCTTAACACACACGTAAAAGTAGATTGTACATTAAATCACGATGTCAATTAAGGCTTATTCACTGGCATTTCGTGCTCTTTAAGAACAATACTTTGCTCACTTAAAGCGATCCCTTCGCGGCGAGGATCTGCGGCACCAAATAAAGTGCCATTGACGACTTCAACCGCATGCAAGCCAGAGTTTAAATCGACGACTTTTACTGTATGACCACGTTTTTGTAAATCAGGAATAATCGCCTCTATAGCGGTGCCTTTTTCAACACTTGTATAATTATTACGATTAGTAATTCTTGGTAAGTCAATGGCTTGTTGAGCAGTTAGTTGCCAATCTAATACGCCAATAACTACTTGCGCGACATAGTCGATAATTCGGCTACCGCCAGGTGAGCCGACCACTAAGCGTAAACTGCCATCGTTATTAAACACCATCACCGGTGACATTGAGCTGCGCGGGCGTTTACCTGCTTCAACGCGGTTGGCTAATAATTTGCCGTTTTTGCGCGGCGACAAGGCAAAGTCGGTTAATTGGTTGTTTAATATATAACCGTTCACCATAACCGTTGAACCAAACGCCATTTCTATTGAGCTGGTCATTGATACCGCGTTCCCTTCACTGTCAACAATAGATACATGAGTAGTAGATGGCAATTCATACGCATCATCTTGTGCGTAACTCAGTAATGGACGAGGTTGCCCTGCATAGGCTTTTTCGTCTCGCTCACTTATTAATTTTGTCCGTTGCTCGATATAGCGTTTATCGAGTAGCTCATTAGTAGGAATATCTGCAAAATCGGGGTCGCCCATATACACATTACGATCCGCAAAAGCGAGTCGCGATGCTTGGCTAAAATAATGCAGGGCTTGTGCAGAATTAGCTTTAAATTGACCCATGTTCTTATCTTCAAGCAAAGCGAGAATTTGTAACACCGCGACTCCGCCACTGCTCGGTGGTGCCATGGAACATACTTTATAACTGTGGTACGGGGTGCAAACTGCGTCACGTTGTTTACTTTTATAATTAGCTAAATCGGTTAATGCTAAAGTACCTGGTGCCACAATAGAATGAGTGACCGCAGCAACCATTTGCTTAGCGTTATCGCCTTTATAAAAAGCATCAATGCCTTTACTGGCGATTTTTTTGTAAACTTCAGCAAGTGGTTGGTTCGTTTTAACAGTGCCAACAGCAAGCGGTTTACCATCTGGAAAAAAATAATCACGGATCACTGGAAGTGTTGTCACCCCAGGGTTTATTTGTTTGGCTAATAAAGCATGTAAACGCGGTGATACTACAAATCCTTGTTCAGCAAGTTCTATGGCCGGTTTAAACAGTTCCGCCCATGCAAGTTTGCCATATTGTTGATGCGCTTTAGCAAAGGCATGCAATAAACCAGGTACACCCACTGAACGGCCGCCAACCACTGCTTCAATCCAAGGTGCCGCGTTACCTTTTTCATCTAAAAACAATCTTTCGTCAGCATTACTTGGCGCTGTTTCGCGGCCATCAAAGCTGGTTAGCTTATTATGACCTTTGTCAAAATGCAGCATAAAAGTCCCACCACCAATTCCTGATGATTGCGGCTCGACCAAGGTCAAGACTAATTGCGTTGCAATGGCAGCATCGACTGCACTGCCGCCCTTAGCGAGTATGGTTTGTCCTGCTTTAGCAGCATAGGGGTTTGCCGCAGCAACCATATACTGCTGACCAGTTACATGTTGCTTAAGTTGATGGCCTGTAGCGGCTTCTGGCTCGCGTACTTCTCGTGGTGTTTGAGTGGCTAAAACAGGTAAAGTGAGAAGAGTTAAACTAAAGACGACGCTGGTTTTAAAAGGTAAAAACATAAAAAGACCTTAATTGCATTGAGATGTTTGGCATCTTAAAGTTAAACGGGCACAATATGCAAAATTTTGCTGTAAAAATAAGAATAAAATGGTCAATTTACCACTTCAACCCCGATATATTTTACCCCCGCTGTGTTTAATGGCATTAAGCGCCCTATTTGCAGCGTTTAATTTAAATGATGTTTTAGAGTTTAATCGCCAGCTCATTGACCAAGGCCAAGTTTGGCGTTTGATCACGAGCCAATATGTGCATGCTAACTGGGCGCACTTAGCATTAAATTGTGCCGGTATCGTACTGATATGGGCGTTACATGCTGAGCATACAAAACCGACGCAATATGCATTGCACACCTTATTTTTGGCTGCTTGGTGCGGTATTGGGGTTTACTTTTTTTGTCCTGACATTCACATTTACACCGGATTGAGTGCACTACTGCATGGTGTAATTGTGTGGGGGGCAATCAAAGATATTGAAGTTGGCATGAAAAGCGGCGGTTTATTGTTTATCGGTATTTGGCTTAAAATTGCTTATGAACAATTTCATGGCCCCAGTGCTGAAGTGAGTAAATTAATTGCCTCTCGGGTTGCTGTTGATGCTCACTTAATAGGTGCAATTGGCGGAATAGTACTCGCAACGCCATTGCTGATAAATTATATAAAAAAACGCCAAGCATAAGCTTGGCGTTGTCTAAAAATTTAGTGCTTATAAACTTTCTTTAAATAGTTTATGAATACGACGGTATTCATCTAACCAACTAGAAGGCTGTACAAAACCATGTGGTTCGACTGGAAATATAGCCGTTTCAAAGTTTTCTTTTTCAAGCTCAATTAAACGCTGTACTAAGCGTACTGAGTCTTGGAAAAACACATTATTATCAACCATAGGGGCGTTGATCAATAAGCGGTTTTTAAGTCCCTGCGCATAATATATAGGCGAACTTTTTTCATACGCAATTGGATCAACATCTGGGTGATTTAAAATGTTTGATGTGTATGGACCATTATAGTGTGCCCAATCGGTAACTGGACGAAGCGCAGCCCCGGCTTGAAATAAATCAGGCTGAGTAAATAACGCCATAAAGGTCATAAAGCCACCATAAGAGCCGCCATATGTACCCACAGCACCGGTATCAACATTGGCATTTTCAGCCATCCATTTAACACCATCGGCTAAATCTTCAATTTCTGGGGTACCCATTTGACGGTAAATCGCCGTACGCCAATCACGTCCATAACCTTTTGATGCACGATAATCCATATCCATCACTACATAACCTTCAGAGGCTAGTAATGAATGAAACATAAATTCGCGGAAGTAACCTGACCAACCCATGTGTGAGTTTTGTAGATAACCTGCACCATGGTTAAAAATGATCGCTTTGCGGTTTTTGCCGCTCTCACCTTCTACATAGTCTGCTGGGTAATATACTTTAGCGTATACCGGTTGTTCAGTATGACTTGACGGTACCGCAACAATTTTAGGCGCAATTAATTGTTTTGCTAAAAATTCACTCGATACTGTATGAGTTAGCTGCGTTGCAGTTGTATTCGCTTTTGCATCAGCAACATATAACTCTGGTGGAGCCATGATTTTGGAATGTGTTAACAATAATTTGCTTTGATCAGGGCTTAATTTATAGTCGGTCATACCGTCTAAGTTGGTTACTTGCTCTGATTTTGCCGTTTGTGGATCAACGCGGTAGATTTCATATAGACCAGGATGCTCAACATTGGCTTTGTAATAAATTGCACTGTCGTCATCTGTTAGTGTGAGGTTCGATACGACAAACTGACCTTTGGTAAGTTGTGTTGCTTTACCATTGAGTGGTTTTTTATATAGGTGGCTATAGCCAGTTTCTTCAGATAAATAATACAAGGTATCTGAATTATTTAACCAGCCAAAATCGTTATAAGCATAGTTAACCCATGCATCATCGTGTAAACGGTGTTGTGAAACAAGTTTGGAATTTTCAGCATCAACAGTAGCTAACCAACGGTCTTTGTTATCCCATGCTTCAAGCATAATCGCGACTTGCGTGCCGGCTTTATTCCAGACGATAGCACTTTGATCCCATCCCCAATCCATCATTAGGTTGATAGCACGAAGTTCTTTTTTAGATTCATATGTTTTGCCGTCACGGGCATAGTTTTCTTTTTTAACTGCCGCTAATACATCTTCATCAAAACCAGGTAAGGTATCAAATGCGAGTGCTGTTTGCGTTTGCTCAGTTAAATCTATGTAGATAACTTGCGAGGTTTGTGGTTTTTCATCAGCAACACGACGACGTACTTTTTCAGCTTTTACCCGTGCATCATCAGCAATATAGTTTGGCATGATGTCGGCTTCATCTCGCCAAGGTTTGGCCTCAGTGACAACAGCAATTAATGCTTTACCATTTGGTGATAACTGCACATCGGCTAACTCATTGCCTTTACCTAAGTAAAACTGAGCATCGGCAATTGAACTATTTTGCTGGTTGAGTTGCTCTTTGCGCGCTTGTTTATCTTTTTTATTTTTATGAGTCAGCGCAATGTAATCAATCAGTTTATGCTGTTCTTTAGCGATGTAAGTTTCAGGCTCTGTAACTCCTTTTGGTGCATCGCTCAAATGAAGATTTACAAGCTCAGCTTGCAGTCCCGTTGCCAAATCTACTTTATAAAAAGTGTTTCCTTGACGATAAGCTAAATTACCATCAGTTAAAAATTGTGGTTTAGATTGTTTAGCACTGTCGTGAGTAATTTGTGTAATTGCACCTGTATTGATGTTCTTTACAAATATATTACCTTCAAATACATAGGCTTGCTGTGTACGATCCACTGAATAAACAGCATCACCAGCCCCTAATGTATGCAACTTATTTAACGCTACTTGGCTTGCCGCTTGGCTATCAACAGCTTGTGTAAATAAGTCTCGAAGCTCATTACCTTGTTGTTTTTGCGCATAGACAACTGTTTTTGAATCAGCAGCCCAAAACGCACGCTCTGCTTGGCGGCCTAACCAATCAGGATGAGCCATTGCTTGCTCAAGTGTGATCGCGCTGCTGCCTGTATCAGCAGGCGTTACAACAACGCTGGCAACAGTTGGTTGTGGTTGCTCTTTAGGGGTAGATGCGGTTGATTGACAACCGGACAACATAACGCTGGATGCTACGGCAAGTGCAATTAAGGTTTTTTGAGTAGAAGATTTAAAAATCATAGGGCTTCTGTAAGGTTATTGTAATTCCGCCAATTTAAGCAGAAGCGCCTATGTAATAGCAATTATTTCAGACAAACAGCCAAACTTTGCTGTTTAATAACCAAGTTACTTTATAGAAATATCTAACCACACCATGCGATGATCTGACGATGCATTACGATCTTTAATTAACCGGTATAACTCGCTACTTTTAGTTGGCCAAAATACCCCACCGTCATGGACTTCAATGCCATAAGTTGAAGGCAAAACATAATCTGCACGAGCTTGCCAGTAAGCTGTGTAAGCCGCAGCATATTTTTCACTGTAAGTGGTTTTAGCGCCCTTACTAGTTGGTGTAAATTGACTATTTATTAATGAGTTTTTTAAAAGTTGATCCGTTGTATCTGGGCGTTTTTTATCTCCTTCAGGAGCCGCATTTAAATCTCCGACTATAACAAATCGTGATTTTTCAGCTAACCCGCCTTTGACACCATGATCGTCATAGAGGTAATCTGCGCTGGCGATATAATCTTTAATCAAACGTACTTCATCATGATTACGTAAGCCGTTTCTATCTTCAGCACCATCAAATACAGGAGGCGTTGGGTGCGATGCAATAACGTGCAGCGTTTTACCTTTTACAGTAACCGGAATATCCCAAAACGATTTTGAGCTGAGCCTCAAAGCTTGCCACTCTTCGTTGTTATACCAATTTTCACCTGTAGTTGGATCAATTGGCATTTTAGCATTTGGCATATCTTTGTATTTAAAGGTTTGTAAGGTACGAATTTTATCAAAATCAATTGGGTAGCGAGATAAGACGGCCATACCATAATGGCCTTCAAAAAAGCCAAAACCAAATGCATCCCCTTTAATACCAGTTGCTTGGCCGTCATTATCTAGATCAAATGGCGTTTTCAAACCTGTGTTTACTGGGCCAACATAGCTGTACGGATAATCTATAGCGGGCTGTTTATTTTGGCTTTTAGCAAGGTAGTGCGTTTTAAAATAATCAATGCCTTGCGCTTTGCTGACATAATCAAATTCATTTAATAATAAAATGTCAGGGCGAATACGTTGAATGATCTCGGCAATATTTTTGATTTGTGGATGATTTGTTTGTAACGCATTTACCAGGCCATTAGGATCAACGTCCTTATCATTTTCAGCATAATTTGTTGCATCCATGCTCACATTAAACGTGGCTACACGTAAAGATGATGCGGCCAATGCTGAGTTAGAAAAACCACTGATTAATAGGCACGCTAATGTGGCGATAGAAAACTGCTTCTTCATACGATATATCCATCTAAAATTAATAACAAAATGACACTACTTACGACTATCCATAAAATAATTGCCATTATAAAGGGCTTTAGTCCTGCTTGTTTTAATACAGCCAGTGATAAGCCACTGCCAATTAAGAATAAAGTCATTACCAATAGTTGTTTTGCTACGGTGTTGATCAGCTGCCAGAGATCCGTAAATTGAGGCAAATACGTATTGATCAATGCAGCAGCTAAAAAACCAACAATAAATAAAGGAATGCTGGCCTTTTCTTCTGAGCGCCAAAAGACACCTGCAATCGTAGTGTAGGGAATGATCCACATCGCACGTGTGAGCTTAACTGTTGTAGCAATACTTAGTGCCACAGCTCCATAAGCTGCTGAGGCCCCTACTACACTGCTTGTATCATGAATAGCTAACGCTGCCCATAAACCAAATTGGTGTTGGCTTAAACTAAAGTAATGACCAATGGTTGGAAATAGTAGCAAACCGACACCGTTTAATAAAAACACTACACCAAGTGCAACCGCTACTTCGTGATCTTTAGCTTTAATTACAGGCGCCATCGCTGCAATCGCACTGCCTCCACAAATGGCCGTACCGAATGATATTAATACACCTGTGTTACGATTTAATTTAAAGACTTGCGTTAAAATTTCACCAAGACCAATGATCGCTGTAATACTGACTATGGTCAGTACCAGCGAACTGCGACCAACTTCAATCACCTGATTAAAATCAACAGCAAAACCTAAGCCAACCACCGCGGCTTTGAGCATCCATTTACTCGCCTTTTGGGATAGCTCTGCAAATGGATTACCGAGCAAAATAGCAAACATCGCGCCACAAATTAGGGCACTACCACCACCAATCCAAGGGGTGATACACAGGCCAAAAAAAAGCAAGTATAGAGGCTTTTTAATCCGATCAGACACAGACAAAATAATCCCTTCGTTACGAGCGCACAATCTTTGTAGTGAGCTTATGCACAACTGGCGCTACAAGAATTACGGTAGGAAATGCGACACAAAATGCAAAAGCCCACGCCGCTAGCCAAATAGAAACTATGTTATCAATTAAACCAACATTAAAAATTGAAATTACCAATGACATAAAACCAGACATAAATAATGCCATGAAAAAAGCGAATACCACGGTTCTGTATTTAGCGCTAATCATAAAACCATTCCTCAAGTAAAAAGCCGAGATAAACTCGGCTTTTTTAGTTAATTTAAAATCAACGCGGTGCTGGCCGCTAATACGCCGGGATAATCTTCCTCCGGAAGATACTCCGACAATTGTGCTAAGCGTTCACCTAACTCATGAAGGTTCGCAGCAGATACATTAATATGGCCCATTTTACGACCAGGCTTTGCTGTTTTACCATACCAATGACTCGTAACCTCAGCAATGCTTAGTACTTGCTGAGGAATCGCGGCTTGTCCGAGCACATTCACCATTGCCGTAACACGCTGCAATTGTGTGCTACCTAATGGCAGCCCAGAGACTGCACGCATATGATTTTCAAATTGACTGCAATGCGCGCCTTGTTGGGTCCAATGACCAGAATTATGAACCCGAGGAGCAATTTCATTGACCAATAACTGCCCTGCCACATCGAAAAACTCAATCGCCAATACACCAACGTAATCAAGCTCATTAGCCAATTTATTAAATGCATCTTCAGCTTGTTGTTGAATCACAGATTTTTCTTTACCGGCGATAGATAAGGTTAAAACACCATTGGTATGCTGGTTTTCAGTAAGTGGGTAAATAGCGGTATTACCACTTTTATCGCGAACACCAATGATTGATACTTCACGATCAAATGGGATCATTTGCTCGGCAATAATAGTGTGTGGCGCGGATTCAGTACCGGAGGCAATAAAATCAGCCATTTGTGACCATATCTGCTCAATTTGATCATCTGATTTTAAACGCCACTGGCCTTTCCCATCGTAACCGGCTTGACAGGTTTTGATAACTAATGGCTTACCCAAGCTAGCAACGGCTTGTTCTAAATGGGCTTTTTCAGTGATCAACTGATATGGTGCGCACTTAACTGCGGTTTTACTTAGTAATGCTTTTTCTAGGGCGCGATCGCCACCCGTTTTAATCGCGGCTTTACCCGGATAAAACTTCTTGCTTGCACAGCATAGCGTTAGCACATCATCAGGAATATGCTCAAACTCAGCGGTGATCGCATGAGCGTCTACAATTGCTTGCTCTAACGTTGTAGTATAGATTTGCCCAGTTAATGGGTGAACAATTTTTTTACTACCAACATCATACGCAACCACATTTAAATTCAATGGCGCACCAGCTAAACACATCATACGTGCTAATTGGCCGGCTCCTAAAATTAAAATAGTCATATTACTCTGCTGGATTTGGGTTAGCTAAAATAGTTTCGGTTTGTTCTTTACGGAACGCTTCAACTTTGGCAAATATCTCCGGTTGCTGACAACCTAAAATCTGTGCAGCTAATAATCCTGCATTTGCAGCACCAGCTTCACCAATTGCTAATGTACCTACTGCAACACCTTTTGGCATTTGGCAAATCGACAGCAATGAATCAATGCCATTTAACGTTTTAGACTTAACCGGCACACCTAATACTGGTAACGATGTGAAAGCAGCGGCCATACCTGGTAAATGCGCTGCACCACCGGCACCGGCAATAATTACTTTAATACCACGTTCTGCTGCTGAACTTGCGTAATCAGCGAGTAGTTGAGGAGTACGATGAGCCGATACAACTTTAGTTTCGTAAGCGATGCCAAATTTATCTAGCATGATCGCCGCATGTTCCATAGTTGGCCAATCTGACTTGGAACCCATAATAATGCCAACAGTCATAAATACTCCTCAGTAATGGTTTTAATACCTATAGCGGACTTATGTCCGCATTAAAGGCGGTCATTATACACGTATTAATTGTTAAATTGCGAATATCGAGTAACAAAAAAGCCATGACTAGCATGGCTTTTTGATCAGTATGTAAATTGAGCTTTAGCCTTCTTTACTGGCTAAATATTCAGAGTAAGTACCTCTGAAATCAATTATTTTGCCGTCTTTGATTTCCCAAATACGGGTTGCAACTGAGGATACAAATTGACGGTCGTGAGATACAAACATCAACGTACCTTCATATGCTTCTAGCGCAAGGTTTAATGCTTCTATTGACTCCATATCCATGTGGTTCGTTGGCTCATCCATTAATAGGATATTTGGTTTATGCATCATAATCTTACCAAATAACATGCGGCCTTGCTCACCACCAGATATTACTTTTACAGACTTTTTAATATCATTTTGTGAGAACAACATACGGCCTAAGAAACTGCGAACAACTTGTTCATCATCGCCTTCTTGCTGCCATTGCTCCATCCACTGGAATAAGTTCATATCGGTGGCAAATTCATCAGCATGATCTTGCGCATAATAACCGATATTGTGGTTTTCAGACCATTTAAACTCGCCTTGCTTCGGTGCCAAACGACCTGCTAAAGTATTTAACAGTGTTGTTTTACCAACCCCATTTTCACCGATGATAGCGATACGCTCGCCTACTTCAACTAAGCCTTCAAGGCCAGTGAACAGCATATCGTCAAAACCTTGGCCTAAGTTTGTTAATTCAAGGGCATTACGGAATAACTGTTTTTCTTGCTCAAAACGAATGAACGGTGTTTGACGTGACGATGCTTTAACTTCATCTAATTGAATCTTGTCAATTCGCTTGGCACGAGATGTTGCTTGCTTTGCTTTAGATGCATTAGCTGAAAAGCGCGAAACAAACTGTTGTAGCTCGGCAATTTGATTTTTCTTCTTGGCATTTTCACTTAATAAGCGTTCACGAGCTTGCGTTGCTGCAAACATATATTCGTCATAGTTACCTGGGTAAATACGCAATTCACCATAGTCAATATCAGCCATATGCGTACATACAGAGTTTAAGAAATGACGGTCATGGGAAATGATGATCATTGTGCAATCACGTTGATTCAGTACATCTTCAAGCCACTTGATAGTATAAATATCCAAGTTATTAGTTGGCTCATCGAGTAGCATGATATCTGGATCTGAAAATAACACTTGCGCAAGAAGCACTCGCAGTTTAAAACCAGGAGCAATCTCTGACATCGGACCGTAATGCTGATCAGTTGCAATACCTACGCCCATTAGTAGCTCGCCGGCTTTAGATTCTGCAGAATAGCCATCCATTTCAGCAAACTCAGTTTCAAGATCGGCAACCTTCATGCCATCCTCTTCACTCATTTCAGGCAAGCTATAGATACGATCACGCTCTTGTTTAATCGCCCACAGCTCTTTGTGGCCCATTATTACAGTATCAATAACTGAATATTCTTCGTAAGCGAACTGGTCTTGGTTTAGTTTAGCAACACGTTCATTTGGATCAGTACTTACATTACCAGCTGACGGTTCCAATTCCCCACTTAAGATTTTCATAAATGTTGATTTACCACAGCCATTTGCGCCAATTAAACCATAACGGTTACCTTCGCCAAATTTAGCTGAAATATTCTCAAATAACGGTTTAGCACCAAATTGCATGGTGATGTTAGCTGTACTGATGATAGCGCTACCCTCCAACGGGGAAAATCAAAGAAATAAAATTGGCTGGAGTGTAAACCAAATAGGCCTATTTTTCCATGAATTATTAGCTTTGTGAGCTATAGCTGCCACGCATTAAAATAAGCTAATTTGGATCAATTTATTGTGCTCGCATTTTGTCGCCGGACAAAAAAGGAACAGAAATTAACAATTCAAATTTCCTCTATCATTTTTTAATGATATTTTTTCACTTTAGCCATTAATTTAGCTTTGTTAGTCTGCGCGACCAAAGGACAATGATAGATAGCACACAAGGCAATATCAAATGAATAGAAAATTAATTGGGGTCATTATCGCAAGCGCTTTGATGGCACCGAGCGTAAACGCTGTTGAAGTTTATGATGACGGAAAAAACAATTTAACCATCGGTGGTTTTATTGACGCCAGAATAATCCACACACAAGGGCAAACTGAAATAGTTAATGGTGCATCACGGATTAGCTTTGATTTTAGCCGCAAACTAAAAGATCAGTGGTCAGCTTTAGCCTTATTAGAATGGGGTGTAAACCCTGTTGGCAGTAGCGATATCATCTATAACAACCGCTTTGAATCTATTCAAGATGAATTTTTATATAACCGACTTGGTTATATAGGTATAGCGCATGAAAAATATGGCCAAGTGACAATAGGTAAACAATGGGGGGCTTGGTACGACGTAGTTTATAGTACTAACTATAGCCTAGTTTGGGATGGTAATGCAGCCGGTGTTTACACCTACAACAAAGACGATGGTGCAATTAATGGCACCGGGCGCGGTGATAAGTTATTGCAGTATCGTAATACGTTTGGTGATTTTAGTATTGCAACTCAAGTGCAATTTAAAAATAATGATTTTTATACCTGCGATATTGAAGCCATTTCAGAAGCTGCTTGCCAGACATTGTGGGAAAGTGGCAGTGATCTTGCTCAACAAGTAGAATTTAATTCAACCTATGGGGCAGCCGTTACCTATTCTGTAAGCGACGACTTAAAACTTACTGCCGGGTTTAACCGCGGTGAACTAACCGTAAATTACGCAGCAGGACGTATTCAGTCTGTTAATGATTTTATTTATGGCGCAGGTGTTACTTGGGGTAATTTCAACAATGATGGCCTTTATTTTGCCGCAAATATCAACAAAAATGAAAATCATGATACCGATAACTTAGGCCGTCTGATCAAAGACGCGATTGGGGTAGAGTCATTATTATCTTATAAGTTTGATAATGACATTCGTACCTTCATTGCATATAACCTCTATGATGCTGGAACAGATTACGTGATCCAGCCAAATTTTAACGCCGATCCTAATGACAACTTTAAACGTCAATTTACAGTACTTGGCTTTCACTATCTATTCGACGAAGATACGATTTTTTATATTGAAGCACGTAAAGACTTTAGTGATTTTTCAAGTGCCGATAAAGAGCAAGAATATCAAATGGGTCTATCAGAAGATGATGGCATTGCATTTGGTTTTCATTACACATTATAACTAGAACACTTACAGGCTGATTATTTAATCAGCCTGTTTTGCTAATATTAACCACCCGCTGCGATCACACTTTTTTGCTTTACCTTTAGTTGCAAACGCTTTTGTCAAAGCCAAATAACCTTCCTTAGGTCCTAAAATTATCCATAACATTAAAATTCCCCCCGGTAATAAAATTGCTTTAAGTAATGGTCCTAGCATGTAAGAATAAAAAATAATAAATGGGATAAATAGTCCGTAACCAATAACTTGTTTGATAAAGTTCATATAAGTTCCTTGCTTAAATGAGCGCGCTCATAAATATAATTGAGCGCAGTCAATTTTTCAAGTAACTTCATCTTTACTATCACAAGTTAAATATAATCAATTGATATACAATGAATAAAAAAACGCAAACCTATAATAAAATTCTTACCTCGGCTTGGCTGTTATTCTTAGAGCAAGGTTATGCTCATACATCTACACGAGAAATCGCAAAAGCGGCTAATGTGGCCGTTGGTACAGTGTTTAGTCATTTCGAAAATAAAATCGACTTACTAAAAGCAGGAATGCAGCAACAAATAGATACGATCATTCATCAGGCTAGTTTAACTGATCGCCAACATGCACCAAGGCTTAAGTTACGTCACTATGCCCTACCGTTATTTGAATTTTATTGTAATAACATTGAATTTAGTAAAATATTGATAAGCGATATGATTTGGCAAGCCGATTTTTTTGAACAGCAAATGAGTGAGTTTAAAAAACGGCTGTTCGATGAACAGCAAGAGTTTGACGATATAAAAGCAAATGTGATGTTAGATTGTTATTTTATGACCATTATTTCAGGGTTAAATGAACCTGCGCCAGAACCTGAAAAAATGCTACGCCAACTCACCAGCAAAATATCTATTCTTTAGCGACAACTTATTTCATGGTGTGTTTCACTTTGGGCATTAAATTTAAGCTTTTAACTTAAAGTAATAGCGATTTTCTATGGTTAAGTGCAAACTCTGTAACTTATCTATTGATAAATTAAACGTCGTTAGTGTGTAAATAAAACTCACCTTCTGAACCCCTACTAATTCGCTGCAATTACCGACTGTTTACTGATATTTTTTGATTTAAGACGTTGTCGTTGTATCAATGAAGATCCCTCCATAGCCAAATAAGCATAACTCTTGTGATACGTTTAATCGAATTACTAACTTTGATTTATCAAGCTCATAATTCCTCTTGATAGCTTTTAGTAAAAAATAACTTTTATGCAGAGTTATCTTAATTAATAAAAATAGTATGATGTGTTCTTTTGTGGTTTATTACGCAGATTTCTTACTGTCTTATTCTTTAGTTAAGGATATTAGTTTATTGATGAATTATAGAAATCGAGTGCCTGCTTAACACTAACCACCGGGTTTTCCAAGTGCTCTAAACCTTCATTAATTCTGCTATTCCAAATAATATCATTAGCATATATGTTAAGGCTATTATTAAGACCAGCAAAGGCACTTAACATTAAAGGATGCTCAGCGCTTCCTACTGTTATATAGAGCGACAGCGGTATGTTATCGTCTGTATTGAGGCTTCGTTGCGATAAGAATCGAGCAAACTCTTTTACAACTGTCATGTCGTCGTACCAAGCAGCCGGACTAAATGCAAAATAACCGTTAAACAACCAAGGTTTTGTGCTCATAGTGTATAAAACAAAACTCCCTCCTGCTGAATAACCCGACAAAACACGATTATTATCTAGCTTATAATGTGATTCTAAATACGGTAATAACTCACCTTCAATAAAAGCCAAAAATTGATCTGCTTTACCGAACAGTTCCGGTGAATTTTCACTTGGTGGTCTTGCTTGGGTATTCACATCTTGGCGTGCATACGGTGGGACTAAATCACGATTTCTAGTAAAGGTCCAAAATTGATTGGGGATCGATACCAAAATTGTATCCTGCTGCGCTGGTAGCTCAGCCATCACTGAATCCCACTGCGTAAGATTAAAGTTACCGTCGGTTCTAATGATCAAGGAGTAGCGTTTATTTGGCTCAAAATTGCTAGGTAAACGAATAAACACTTTCCTATTTTCATCCAATACCTGCGAATAAATTGTGATGTCTTTAAAATTTGACGTGTAATGCGCGTTGTATTTATAAATGACAATAGTGCATGCAATGAAGGCGGCTATACTCAATAGAATTATGATTGCAGTGCGATTAAGTTTTTTTAATAGAAGCATAGCTTTCAGGTAAAGATTGTTTTAAAAACAATACCCTTTCTGTATTTTTAATTAAACTACCGTTATGTAACAAAGTATGATTTACAGTTGATACGCCCATTGTTCACTCGCTACATGAGTGAATTTAAAACGGCGAAGTAATTGCTGGCTTTGGGTGTTTTCTACCGCCACTTTAGCCTTTAAATTAGTAATGTTCAACTCATTGCCTAACAGCTTAACAACGGCTTTTATATTTGTTAGCAAGAATGCTAATGCTTCAGACATAAACCCATTCCCCCAATAATTTGAAGACAACTCAAAACCTAACCAAGCAGTATCTTCTTCAATATCATATAAACCAATGCAGCCAATCAAGGTCGACGTATTTAATAAGTAGATTCCAAAGCGCAGCGTATTTCCTTCATACATGCCAGTAATATCATCTTGGATCAGTTGTTTTACGTCATCACGTGTTAGTGGCACTGCATAATCATTAAACTGAGCAACTAGCGGCTCAGACAAAATAGCCCACAACGCGCTACAGTTCCTATGCTTAATTGGCTTTAATGTGATTCGACTTAGTGCAAACTCATTGTTCATAAATAAAATTAAATTACGGCTTTAAAGCCCGCTATTATTCCCTTAAGATACCCGCCATACAAGTTAATAACTGAGCTAATTATGAATGACGAATTTAAAGTAATACAACCTACAACCACAGTTTATTGCCCAAAGCGCGGTGAAGGTTGGACCCTTACAGGTATTACTAGCATTAATGAATTTACATCGGTTATGTTTGATGGTGTGCGTTATACGTTACCTGCACGTGAAATCATTGAACAGTTATTACCTAACCAGCTTGCTCGTGAACAAAAATAGCCACAACTTAAAATTCCCCCGTTAAAGATACAAAATAAAGCCTTTAGTATTATAAAACACCTCAATTTAGCAAGCATTTCGTGTATAAATGCCAACCGTTCGTTAAGATATGTTGCTTTTGTAATCAACCATTAGGATAATTGTACAATACTTTGAGGTTAATAACGGATGCGCTCGGCTTATAGGAATTAAGCAATACAATTTTGGGAACAAGGATAGGCAGCTATAAACCAAATTGTAATTACCTCAGACTAACTATAGCTGTAACAATGGATCCTCGTTAAAAGGCCTACTCTAAATGAAAACAACACTAAAAATTACAACCCTGTCTGTTGCTATCCTTTCATCTTTGCAAGTTGCGCATGCAAACCAATGTAACGGTCAACTTTATGGTATTAATGCTGGACGCGGTGACACCGGTATTATATTTAAACTAGACGAGTATACACAACAAACTCAAGCACATTCTAGAGCTAAATACAGCTCTTCAGCGCTTGCTCATATTCCGGAAATAAATCGCTTGTATTACATCTCAGCACCTCGCCCTATTGAATATCAAGTAGATGTTGAGCACTTAGGTTTTAATTCAACGGAGCTCAAATCTCTACCTATTAGTGGCAGTAAGTTTAAGTACATCAAATTGGCCTATGTTGATTTAGATACAAACGAACATGTTGAAGTTGGCAGAACAAGTAACATGTATCGTTTAGTGTATGACCAACAAAATAATCGCTTACTTGGATCATATAAAGATAAGCTATACGCGATCGATCCTGAAACTAGCGAAACAACTTTACTTGGAAATATTACAGGCCTTGAAAATGACCAAGGTATCTGGCGTGGTGACATGGTATTTAAAAATGGTGAATTAATCTTAGTCACCAGTACAAGTTTATATACTGTGAATGTACAGGAACTTACGGCAACAAAATTATCTGATCACAACTTAACGACTGTCACAGGCGCTGCACTTAACCAGCAAGGTGATATTGTATTAAGCCGAACTATTTTAACTGATCTAGGCCATTCTAATAAATCTGAGTTGTACAAAGTAAATAAAAACACTGGTAATACCTGCCATGTTGCAGATTTTCCAGTACGTTTAAATGATTTAGCAACTAATTTTAACGAATCAGTTGCATGCTACGATGCACCAGTTTGCACCGTGTCAGATATTCCAAGCTTTACTATTGTACCGATTGTTGATTCAGTAGACGAAGGTAGCGCATTATCTTATAAACTAGAGCTAAGCAATAGTTATGAACAAGATAGTGATATTTATGTATCGACTTCAGCAGGAACAGCAACAAGTAGCGACTACAGTTTCTCTGATCAAGTCATTACTATTGCGGCAGGTGAAACAACTGCTTCATTTACAATCCCAACAATTGATAACGATGACTATAGTAAAACTAAAACCTTTACCGTCAATGCCGTTGCTCAGCTTAATGTAACTGGTTCAAGTTCTCTACCAGCGTCTATCTTAAATGATGATGCTCAGTGTATTGCCGAGAATTACACACGGATCAGTTACTCTTTTATCTCTGAAAATTCTGGTTATAATAATGATTGGGGTATTAAGGTTAATAACCAATATATTAAATTGTTAGATGAGCATGGAGCATCAGGTTATTACGACGTTAAAGCCAGTGATTCAATCGTTTACGTACTTTCCGTGAACGGTAATGCAAACAATCTTAAAACAGCCTATAAAGCCAGTGGTACTAAGCAATATTGGGAAGATCAAAACGACAGAGACTACAATGACTTCGTCGTAAATGTCACAACACAACCAATTCAAAAAGGCTGTAATTAATCTGAACTTAGGATAATAAATCCCTTACCCAAGGTTCAGGTAATTCATAACTTTCCTGTTTATCATTATCAAATTTACCCCACAAAAAAGCCAGCATCGCTGGCTTTTTAACGTCTAAATTGAAAATTAACGTAACGCGTTAATTCGACCATAAAGTGGTGGGGGTGAAGAGAATAACTCAGCCATACCTTATACCAATCGACTTAAATATTTAACCATTCTAGCGGGCTAAATAAAGCGCTGACTGCGTTAGTGATTTTTTATGTACGACTGCATGGATGCAGGAGGTAGAGCAATGCAGGAGCAATTGCCGAGAACAACTACATGTCAAAATTCCTGCCTTGTTATCACTGTATTTATCTGTCGCTATAAATGGTCAGTAACTTAACACGACTAGTATTAACCACTAGCAATACCCACCATAACAATAAAATAGACACCCACTTTTAATAATCTCAGACTAAACATGATTTTTATCTGGTAATTTTACTGTGTCCCCTAACATGCTCTCAATTTATCATGCAAATAAACAACTCATGATAAAAAACCTAAATAACAAACACACTAAAAAGTGCATTATTGCAATGCGCAGCTTTTTGTTTGGTTGACGTTTTAAGCAAGTAGCTTTTCTATATTATGAGCAAGACAATAAAGTTGCCGCATAATGCAATGAAAGCATTACTTTCGTTTTTCCGTGTAAGGTCAATTTATTCATGCATTTTAAACTGTAATATTGCACAGTTTACTTACAAGCAAACAGGCTCAATACAGCCTAACCTTTTACCATTTCTTAAATAAAAAGCTGTCATAGCCCTATTGAGCTGTCTTTTTGAGCTTCATTCTGTCGATGTAACTTACTTGCAGTCTTCCAACGCTTATCGACTAACCGTGGGTTTAGAACACAAGATCCCCCGTTTAGTAATAATGTGTTACAGGCGACAGTGGTGTTTTTATAAAAATAGTACGCACTAATTAGATACGCAGTTTAATCAAGTTGAAGGTTAGTGATCGACTCGCCATATCCATACAGTGTGGTATCACCAATACCAAAAGTAGGCGCTTGAAAGCGAAAGCTCTTATCAAAGCTCAAAAAAAAAAGGCATTAACATTGCGCTAGGCAATGACTATTTAGCGTCACAAGGTTTAGTGTCATTGAGAGATATTTGGATCAATATTCATGAGGGGAGATGAGCCGCCCATTGCACTTGCTGTTAATAAAAAGCGCATGATGAGCGGTATGGGGCTTGATGTTAGAGACCCCCGGCTATCCGATTTGCTCTCACTCTTTAATCAACACCCATCGCGCGGTTTTAACCCACTTTTTTAAACAGGCAATTTCTTCCATACAGCGTAGTTCATTTAAAACCGACAAATACTGCTCTTCATTTGACGTATACATAACAAATGCATCACCTTCGCTATCAAATTGAACAGATGCAAAATGTGTATTTGCTCTCACAACTTGCTCTATAGATGGGCCATTGCCGCTAAAACCGTAGGCATTAAACAACTCTGTGAATGATCGCTTATCATCCTTTAAATCAATTTCCACAGGGATCGTAATTGAAAAATAGGTCTCATCAGAATATATGATTGGAGGATAATATTCTGTAATGTCAGGGTTAGCCAGTGGACGAATCCAATAGAACACGAACAATACGAGTAAAATGCAAACTACAATTATTTTCAAAATTTTCATCCTTGAGAACTAACGCTGAGTTTTACGACAATTTTGATGCCGCGAAGCGGTGTAACAAGTAAAAATGACACCCCCATTTTAAAATCACTTAAAAATAGCATCAAATAAGTTCAGATCAAATCAATTTACCGCCTAAAACTCATTCAAAATTACATTTACAATTATCTTGGGAAGCTTTTATTCTACAAATCCAAAATTACTGACATGCAAACCCTTGCCTTGGGGCAATATTTGACGTTTTAGCTGGGTATAAGTACTGGCCAGTAGTTTTTCGCTGTTGTTAACGTTGCTACATTTTGCTGGTTATTCATTACGGCGTTAGCACATATATAAATACAAAATGTCTTTGCGACTAAAGCAAGTAACTTGCCTTTCCCCCCTCTGCGATGTTCATAAGACTTTCCTGTAAAGCAGTCTTCACCACATAAAAATGCTCGGCGAACACAACGTGAAATACAGTGATAATACTTTGTAGCGGCACCATGATTATTTTTCACACTAATTAAAACTTAGTATTTAGCTTTGTAAAATGCAAAAAATTAAGGTGGCTGTCTTACTTATTTATTATTTATAAATTAAACATTGGGTTATCGTTAAAATGAGAACCCAACTAAATAAATTATTTCAAAATCTAGAAAAAGCCATATTACTTATCTATATGTTCAAATAAATTGATAGGCTTTATTAACAAACAGGATACGGCTGTTACTTTTGTTTATTGCTTAATTGTGTTTTGATGAATTACCTAAAATTTAGATCCCTTTGATTCTTAAGTAGCTTCATTTATAACAAAGCGAATAAAGTTTAAAAATAAGAAGAGAAAATAATGACAAAACTTAATAACAATAGCGTAGTTATATTAAGCGCAGTTCGTACCGCTATCGGCAGCTTTGGTGGCAGCCTTAAACATTTCACGCCCGCTGAACTTGGCACTCTATGTGCAAAAGAAGCGCTAGCCAGAGCCAAGCTATCACCCAACCAAGTTGGCTCCACTGTAGTTGGTAAAGTAATTCATAACGGCCCTAAAGACGCATACCTTTCAAGAGTCATTGGGTTAGATGCGGGGTTACCTATTAGTAGTCACGCAGTAACTCTCAACCGATTATGTGGCTCTGGCCTTGAAGCCATTATACAAGCCGCACAACAAATTCAATTAGGTGATGTAGACGCAGCCCTTGCTGGCGGAGCTGAAAGCATGAGTAGCTCAGCTTATACCCTCGAAAGTAATCGCTGGGGGCAAAAAATGGGTAATAGCATCATGCAAGATGAACTCACCTCCACATTACAAGACCCATGGGATAATAACCCAATGGGAATAACCGCTGAAAACATCGCAGATAAATACACTATTAGCCGCGAGCAACAAGACGCTTACGCAGCTCAAAGTCATCACAAAGCAGCAAAAGCAATTGCTGCAGGCCATTTTAAACAGCAAATACTCCCTATTGAAATCAAATCAAAAAGTGGCATTCATATTTTTGATACTGACGAACACGTGCGAGCCGATACCACAACCGATAAGCTCGCTACATTAAAGCCCTACTTTAAAAAAGATGGAACCGTTACCGCAGCAAGCTCATCAGGTATAAACGATGGTGCAGCCATGTTGGTACTCATGTCTGAGCAAAAAGCGAATGAGCAAGGCTTAAAACCGCTTGGTCGATTAGTAGGTTATGCCAGAGCGGGTGTTGATCCTACTTTAATAGGGACAGGCCCAATTCCTGCAGTACAGCAGGTATTTGAAAAAACAGGCTTAACCATTGACGACATGGATGTAATTGAATCTAACGAGGCCTTTGCAGTGCAAGCACTGTGCGTTGCCAACGAGTTAAATTTCCCAGCGCATAAGGTAAACCCGAATGGCGGTGCTATTGCCTTAGGCCACCCTGTTGGCGCAACAGGCGCAATTTTATCAACTAAATGCTTGTATGAACTTAAACGAATTAATGGCAAATATGGGCTAGTAACAATGTGTATTGGCGGTGGGCAAGGCATTGCAGCCATTTTTGAAGCGCTTTGATTCTAAGTTTGTAACAACTATTTGATACCACATTAGGTTTAAACATAAGAGCTTTATTCACAAGGAGAACTAAGAGACGCTTTGCTGTTAGAGGAAACAAACAATGTGAAAGGCTATCTTCACAAAGGGAGCAAAGCTCTGCTACACCTTATAGGTTAATAACAAACGCTTTACCTCAAACGTGGGCAAAACTCTCGTCTACAAAACGTGTTTTAAAGTTAACTTTCTTACGCCTAATAAAACACCGCCAAATGAGATTGAAAATAATATCGGTAAAAACAGTAATGTATTAGTGTTGCCTATATCTGTAGCTGGGCTACCAATAACCGCCAGCGTATTAATTAACAGCAATATCAAACTTGATTGCAGGTAGCCCTTGTATCCAATAGCTCCTGCAAACAACAGCATAATAAATGATCCTGATATTGCAGGCGTAAAAGGTGCGGCTGCGAGTAACATGCAAACAAACGAAAATATGACAGCACAACCAATTATTATTTTAAACATAACATCCTCCATGGTGTTTAACAGTTAATTCAATATAGCTTAACTTAAAGCACCTTATCGTGCCTATATTCCACCAGCTATTTATAGCTGTATTATCAAAAATCGTATTCCACCTAACAGATTTTAACCAAATTACTGGTTTATAGATAACCCCAATATAAAAACTACCTATTCCCAAACTGCCGTTCACAGGGCTCGCCATCTCTATCTCCGTCCATTTCATTATTTTTAATTTTACAGCCGTTTTATCAGAGACAGAAAAAGCACAAATTCCGCCACACATAAATGCTATTTGAAAGCTAGATAGCGAAGAAAAACTAAATTGCAGAGAATACATGTACTGCCCTAATAACTGTACAAAGGTAGCCATGCCTAAAATAATCAAAAATGGACATACAACTAGCGTAAACCAAAACCAAATACGTTTAATGCCTTTTATAATTAATACAAAAGATCCTTTTCCTTAATTTAACTTAGAGATTAATTAGCTTGTAAGTCACCGGCATTTTAAAAGCAGCTTATAAGTTTGCCGTGTGAATTTGATGTCTGAAGTCAAGATTTGATCCCTTTGGTTTTATAACCATGAACTGCATTTTTTTTCGCAATTAACTTCAGGTATTTCGCCAGGGGCACCTGACTCCATAAATAAAGCATCTAATTTTGAATGACTATAATAATGTGCAGCTAGAACTGAAGACACTGCACCAATAATCGAATTGGGTATATTCGAATTCAACGACAACTCCTTAATGCCTAACGCCGTGCTAAACGGCACAAAATGCTTGGCTAAAATTTGCGAGGAACGAGCACAGCCAAGCTTTTTTGTCCGCTTTTTAAGCACTTTGTTATACGCTATTTGACTTTATGAAGTCCTTTATAGTGTTTTCTGAGCGTTTACTATCGGTTAACCACTCTACACACCACTCAGTGACTCGCTCACCTTTTTCATGAATAAAGTTGTTAGGTTCCGGCTCATCTATCCATTCAAGTTGTCTTATTAATACAAGGGGTTCTTCGGTTCCTTTCGTTTTGGTCGAAAACTCCAAAGCTTCTTTGTATGTATGAAAAGCATAATAGTAGATTTCACCATCGAATTCGTCTGGTGCTCCTTCCCAAGGTCTGCACCATACTCGGTATTCGAGTACCTCGTCGTAAAAATATCCGCCACCCGACTTACTTCTTGCAGGGTATTCTCCAACCAAGTTTTTATTTATTGAATCTGGATACATTTTGGGGATACTTCCTTAGCGTATAACGCCGCCTTAAGCGGTGAGTATCAGTTGGCTAAAATGTGAAGCGGAACCGAGCCAACTGTTACGAACCCGACTTAAAGGCCTTGTTAGTGCTTTTTTGAATTTCATCAACTATATCATAACCCCATAATCCGGCTCTTAGTTTTACCTTTAACTGGTCACCAACTTTATAGGGATTACTTGTATCCGTACCTAAACTATAACTGGTTTCCGATATTCCATCTGATATTCGAACATATTCAAAAAGATCGTAACGGACACGCTGTTGACCAACTCCGGTTACTCTGAATTCTTTGTGGGTCACCTCATTAGATGAAAATTTATGATTCGTTACAGCAATAAATCCCATGCTGCCCATTGTAGTAAGTACCACGATCGCTGGGATGTTTAAGATCTTATGATGGAATGGTGTTGAATCTGACTTGTATTCAATAATCAAATTAGCCGATTTATCATGCCTCCACTTTTGATAAAGTCGAAGCAATGGAGCCACTAGCAAGCCTATACCTACCGCTACATAAGTTAAAACACCATCATCAAGAACATCACTAAATACCAAAAAACTTAGTTGGATAATAGCAGCGCCATAAATTCCAATAAAAGCTAATGAAAAAAGATGATTCATCGTACCTCTTGAGCACTAAAGCCCCAATAAGGGGCTGATAATAGCTTGCTAAAATGTGAAACGAAGTGGAACCGAGCAAACTGTTAGCAGTCCCGACTTTATTGGATTGTTATGTTTACATACCAAACCAACTAGTCATTTTGAAATAGACCACTTTAGTTTCGCCATTTGATGTTTCAATGGTTATAGCATCGTATACATCATTGCCGTTGGAGAGCATAGATTGACTTACTTTTTTAAAGTTTGGATACTTCTCTTGCAGCCATTGATTCTCCATTGGTATACCATCAAAGCTACTTTTAGCATTAGGAAAAACAACTGCATTTTCAAACGAGCTACCTTCAATCCCATCATATGAGGATGAAGTTGAAGCACATCCGACCATAGCTAGACAAAATACTAAAATAGATAATTTATACATAACTTTCCTTGTAAACATAACACCTAATTAACAGGCAAAAAATGGTTGGCTAAAATGTGTAGCGAAGCGAAACCGAGCAAACTATTTTTAGTCCCGCTTGATTGGCTTATAGTTATATGCAATTTACGGGATGCCAATTTCCCATAGTTGTTCATTACTTAAAAGCTCATTTGTCCCGTCATTTGCTTGGATTAAACCTAAACAATATTTATTAGAAATAAAGAGCTTGTTAGTTGCCAACATAACGACTACCACATTACCTAATTCATGTGGCTCTAGCCAAACATTTTGGGTAAATATTTGACCATCTATTTCTAATTTAATGTCAACGCAAGGCATCAATTTACCATTGATAAATTGATCTCTTAAAAACTCTAATTTGGCATAAATGCTAGATTCATTCATTTTGCATATAACGCCCGCTTAAATTGCGTAAAAAGCTGGCTTTGGTTTTTGCTCCGCAAAAAATATGAGCGCTTTTGGAGTCAAATTTAAAGCCCTTGTAGTTATATGTATTAAGCACAAAGCTTAATTGCTATCTCTTTACCGTTATTCCAGTACATATGAGGCCTAATTTTGTCAGAATTTAAAATATCAGTAACGCTATTATACTGATTAAAAAATGGAATAAGTTTAGAGGCTATAAGATTTGTTAATCTTGTAATTTTAGCTTCTGTATTTAGGCCTGACTCAAAATCAGACAGCCTATAAAAATCTCTAATTTCTTCATCAGAACTTAACAGCTGCTCAAATCGAAAGCGTAAATGGCAATCTAGTTCTTTTGGGTAGTCTACTTCTTTTGTTGCTTGAAAATAGATACCAACATTAAAGTAAACACAACCGCTGTTCCGAGAACATTGGATGTTGAACCACTTTGCTAATTCACCCTCAGCACAAGCCCAAGAAGCCCCTTTCTTTTTAAATCCAAAAGCTTTGAATTGAGCTTTTAATGCTTCTTGAAGTTTTTTACTTATAATCGACGACATATAGTACAACCTCAAAAATACATATAACGCCGCCAGCAGCGGCCGAGTGAAACGAGGTCCAGCGACCGTAGGGAGCGATGCTGGCTGGCCTTGTTATGAGCTTTTGCTAGTGCCACAACAAATTATTCTTATAGCTCACAGGAGGTTTTCCATCAGTAGTTAACCCTAAGTAGTAATAAAAACTCACCATTTTACCGCCAATGTCGGCGGAACCAACAAAATACCAATGATCTGTATAAGACACTAAACCGAAGTGTGAGCTATGAGAAGCCTCTGAAACTTTAATTTCAGCCCCCTTTAGAAGGGACGCAACATCCATTCCGCGAGGACAGGATTTGAAACCATGGTTTTCATATAGCTCGTTAACGGGTAAGCCTTTCGTAAACATTGCATTATTATCAACAGTGCAAATGAAAGCGTTCTTTTCTAAATACTTTATGCCTATGTCACCTTCAAATTGAGAACTATCTGAAACATTTTTTATGGTTGTGCAACTAACCAACAGAATTATCAGGCTACAAATTAGTAAGTTATTCATATGGCTCATAACGCTAGCAGCAACGGCAAATTGGTGGGCGCGGATTTCGCGTTTATTTGCAAAATGCGTAAACACCAATTTGTCCGATTGACTGCCCTTGTTATAAATCATTGCCGACATACCCAGCCAACCGAAAACTCTTGTTCATTTCCGCTCTGTAACTCGAACTTGACCACACAAAATCTACATGCTTTAAACTACCAATACAATCTGGAGACACCAGAAATTTGGTATCGTTTCGAACCAAATTTTCAATTAAGTATGTATAGGGTTCATGATCTTCACAGTAATCGATAGCATAAAGCCCCCAACATTCGTTAATGAAAGGATCAATTACATCGTAGATAAACCCTATTGTTCCGCAACCGAAACTTCCAGGTGAAGCAAAATGTTGAATTGAATTTCTTAATGCACCAAATGATTTAAATAGCCCAACATTTGGTATTTTTATACCCGTTGTAGCCCATAGTCTTTCGGGTAAATCAGAATATTGTATGGTTTTAGCCTTTTGCACTAGCGCTTTAAAGTCCAGTTTTGAACCATCCACTTGTGTTGAACGAGGGATTTGTTCGAAAATAAGCAAAGGGTGTTCTTGCGCTATTCTTGCTTTTACCAAAATTTCAGCAGCATGAGCGGCTTGCAACACCGATAGTTCATACCATTTGTCATTTTCATAGCTATGAAAGTTTGCATGCCAATTTGCGTGAGCCAAAGCTCCCAGACCTAGACTCTTCATATTAATGTGAACATCATTTAATTCTGGATGCATTCACCAATCCTTGAATATGATTTAACGCCGCCATAAATTGCGGCTTTGTAGTTGATTTTTTTTGTGGTAGCGTAGCGTTAAACCACCAAAAAAGCGACGGAAAAGACGTCAATTTGATGGCTTTGTTAAATGCGGACTCCCCACCCAACTAGGCTTATTAATATAGTGGTAGTGGAACAGCAAACCAGTAATACCACCGGCCAAATTCCAATATAGATTCTCTAGCGAGGTGGAAAACCCAAAGCAAAAGAATGTAACAGTAAGACCTAGCAAAAATGCCGTGTAATAGTTGGCAAGCTTATATTTAGTGAGTACAACGTAAATTGGCCCAGCAACAACTGTTGCTATAACGCATGAAAAAATAGCTGTAATAAAGTAAAACAGTATAGCTCCACCAATTGCGCCACCTATAAAATCCCACCCACCAGCCAAGAACGATGCAACCATACCAATAAAGACCACCACGCTACCCAAGAACGAGGAATAAATGGCGCTGGTAAAAATATTAGCGATGATTTTCTTCATAGGCATTTAACAACTTTGTCTACGACATTTGTCGTTTTATAAACCGACAAATGTCCATATATACATTGCATTTATCTTAGCCCTCAAATAAACACCTGTAAACAGCTAGTTAACTTCAGGTCATACTTCATAAATGCAGAAATACCCCAAAATGGTGGTGATCAGTAATATTGGACAAAACATCAAGAACTGTATAAATAAACAGTATCGCTAAATATGCCATTTTTTTGCTTATAAAACATTCAGCTCACTGGCTGGTAATTTAGCTCGGTGGTTTTAATTTTTGCTGCTGTTGATTATGATGAGCGCACACCCTGCCTTTTTAAATCCATTAAGGTTTTTTCAGTCATTTTATTAAGGATTATCTCATGTCTAGCTATAATGAATCTCCAGAGCAAATTGCACAGGCCACTGAAGGCTATGTGATGCAGCAAACTATGTTGCGTATTAAAGATCCAAAACCGTCGCTGGCATTTTATGAAAACGTATTGGGCATGAAACTATTAGGAAAGTATGACTTTCCTGGTATGGAGTTTACTTTGTACTTTTTAGGCTACGAACAAGACATGCCAAAGGGTGATGATAAAGAAAAAACCCAGTGGGTGTTTCGCCGCCCTGCACTCATTGAGCTTACCCATAACTGGGGCACTGAAAACGACGACAGCTTTAGCGGTTATCATAGTGGTAATGAAGAACCAAAAGGCTTTGGCCATATTGGTATTAGTGTGCCTGATGTATATGCAGCGTGCGAGCGCTTTGCTAAGTACGATGTGGAGTTTGTAAAACAGCCAGATGGCGGCTCAATGAAAGGCCTTGCCTTTATTAAAGACCCAGACGGTTACTGGATTGAAATACTCTCGCCGGAGGGCATTACTGAGATTATTCAATCGCAATAAAAACCATTAAAAATAAAAAAGCCTGCAAATGCAGGCTTTTTGTTTACAAGTACTGTGAAAAACTTGAATTTTTTTAACGACGTAGTGCGTCTATTCGTGCGTCAAGCGGTGGGTGAGATGAAAACAACTCAGCCATGCCTTTACCACTGGCAATACCAAAGGCCATCATTGAGCCTTCTAATTGCGATGGGTGGTTTTGCTTTAATCGCTCAAGGGCTGAACGCATTTTATCTGCGCCTACCAACTGAGCTGCGCCGTTATCGGCTGCAAATTCACGTTTTCGGCTGTAATGGGCAACCACTATGCTTGCCAATACACCAAATAATACTTGGAATAACATATCGAATAAGAAGTAAGTCCAGCTGCTGCCGCCCTCTTCTTCATCGCTATTGATAAAGTTATCTACAATGCCAGCCAGCACTTTCGCGGCAAAAATAACAAAAGTATTAACCACACCTTGAATAAGCGTTAGCGTTACCATGTCGCCATTAGCAACATGCGATACTTCGTGCGCCAGTACGGCTTCTGCTTGATCTTGGCTCATGTTATGTAATAAACCCGTACTTACCGCCACCAACGAATTATTTTTACTTGGGCCGGTTGCAAAGGCGTTCATTTCTGGGCTGTCGTAAATCGCCACTTCTGGCATGTTAATGCCGGCTTTTTTAGCTTGAGCAGCCACAGTGCTTACCAGCCATTGTTCGGTTTCGGTACGAGGCTGGGTGATCACCTGCGCACCAGTTGATTTTTTTGCGATCCATTTCGACATAAATAACGAAATAAACGATCCACCAAAACCAAATACAGTCGCAATTAGTAAAATTCCGCCAAGGCTACGATGGCTTAAGCCCAGCGCACTCATTATGATTGAAAGCACCACACCTAATACCAACATAACCGCGAGGTTAGTTAATAAAAACAAAAATACACGTTTCATACGAGTTCTCCAAAAATAACATTTATTGCTGAGCGATTTACTATGTTTGATCGGCTTTGAGCAATCACTGCGTTATGACACACTATGTCATAACGTCAGCGCTATTCTGTGACAAACTATGTCACAACACAAGGGTTATTTATGGATTTATGGATAATTTTTCAAGCAGGGTTTTATAAATTTGTAATTTAGGGGTTTGCTCTGTGTATGGGCTAATGGCAAGCAGTGGAAATGGTAAACGTGTTTTCAGTGAAGCTAGGTTTGCTTGGTATTCATCCATAGTGGCATCAACTTGGTTTGCAATCCACCCTACACAATTAACACCCATACTTTGCATGTGTGCAGCAGTGAGTAATGCATGATTTATACAGCCTAGTTTCATCCCTACCACTAATATTACTGGCAGTTGCTCTGCTTTTACCCAGTCGTATAAATACTCGTTATTATTAATTGGTAATGCCCAGCCGCCCGCGCCTTCTGTTAACAGGTAATCTGCGCCTTGTTGCTTAACATGTTGATAAGCCATGCTGAGCTTCTCTACTGTTATGTTCATACCTGCTTGCTCTGCAGCTATGTGGGGAGCTATTGGCGGCGCAAATGCAAATGGGTTAATTATGTCGTATTTAGCGCTGACTGTGGCACTTTCCATCAGCATTAGTGCATCGGCGTTTACGAGCTGCTCAAATGCCATTTCACACCCAGAGGCAATCGGCTTAAAGCCTATTGCGCGCTTTTTATGTTGTGCGAGTAACTTTAATAGCAAACTGGTTACATGAGTTTTACCGGCGTCGGTATCAGTACCGGTAATAAAAAACTGGTTCATGGCATGGCCTTATTATTTTTACTGGGCTTTTTCTAATGATAACAATACCACATGGTAAGATACATGGGCTTTATTGTTTGCAAGCGGATAGGCATCACAGACTTTTTTTAGCGCTGATTTAGTTAATAAACCACGACGACTTGTTGCGTGGTTTTGTGTGGTGGCACCAATGGCTTTAATCGATTTTATAGCCGCTAATGCACTGCTGTGTTGATCGGTATAAATGACTTTTTTTGAGGTGTTGATCTTAAACCCGGCCTTTTCGACCGATTGGTTTATATTATTATGGCTTGCAAACTGATTAATATGATTGTGTGAATCAAGCGCAGCAAAGGCAGTTTTTATTTCGTTTAATGACCCTGCAACAACCGTACTAATATAGGCTTGCCCGCCTGGTTTTAATACTTGGTAAAGCGAGTGCATTAAGGTTTCAAAATTAACAGACCACTGCAGCGCAAAATTACTAAATAGCACATCAATACTGTTAGCTTGCAGCGGTAAGTTATCCATATCGGCGCACAGTTTAGGGGTGTTTAAGGCACTGCTTTTTAGCATGTTAAAACTTAAATCTATGGCAACAACTTGGCCAAATAATGCCTTTAAAGCCTGAGTATTAACAAGCGGCCCTGCGCCTAGGTCAACACAGAGCTTTTTAGGGTTTGCAGTAATGAGTTTAAATAAATCATTCGCGGCTTGTTTTTGCACATTGGCATGCTGGCTGTAACTGTTTGCTGCTTTTGAAAAGTTATGTGCTGTGGTTTTTTTTAAAATCTGAGCAGCTATACACACATTTGTAGGGCTAAGTGGCTTAGTTTTAATTGCCTGCGGGCTTATCATGAAATGACCTTTTGTAAACTACCAACGAGTTGTTTTATATCCTCATGGGTGTGGGCTGCACTTAAGGTAATACGCAAACGCGAGGTATTGTGTAAAACAGTTGGCGGGCGAATAGCCGTTAACCAAATGCCCTGCTGCTTTAGTTGCTCACTGGCTTTTAACGTTTGCTCGGCGCAGCCTAAAACAATCGGTTGAATCGCGGTATTAGAATCCATTAGTGCAATGTGCTGCTCTTTTGCTAAACATTTAAACAGCGCAATATTAGCGTTTAATTTGGCTCGCCTGTTGTTGGCGTCTCTTATGCTTTTAATACGCGCTAAAGTATGTGAGGCAATAAACGGTGACATAGCGGTTGAGTAGGTATAATCACGATTAAACTGCAGCATGTAGTCTATAAAATGCTGCGAACCTAATACGCACGCCCCACTACTCGCAACCGCTTTACCAAAGGTGATCACTAAAATATCGGGCAAGGTGTCGGCTGCAATTAAGGCTTCACAACTGCCAAGCCCCGATTTTCCTAAAACACCAAAACCATGGGCGTCGTCTATCATTAACCAGGCGTTATGCTGCTTTGCTAAGGTAAATAGCGCTTTAATTGGCGCGGTATCACCATCCATTGAGAACACACCTTCAGAAACTATGAGCTTATTGCGCGCTTTTGATTTTTCTAGCCGTGAGCGTAAATGGTTTATATCGTTATGGTTAAAGCGTATTAACGCGGCGTTGGCGTGTAATGCGCCATCAATTAAACTGGCGTGATTGAGTTTATCTTGAAAAATCGCACTGTGTTGCGCTGTCGCTTTATCTTGAAACAAGGCTTTAATAACACTGCTATTTGCGCTAAAGCCCGAATTAAACAACATGCCTGCCTCATAACCCAAAGCACTGCATAAAGCTTGCTCAAGCGCTTGCTGTGGTTGTTGATAACCCGTTACTAGTGCTGAGCTGTGGCTACCTAATAATGGCGCGCTGGTTAACTCCACCGGCGAATCGCCAAACCCTAAGTAATCGTTACTCGCAAAGTTAAGGTAGGTTTTATCATTAACCGTAATAGTGCGCGCCGTTGCGCTTTGTACTACATAGCGTTTACGCAATAGCTGCTGTGCTTTGCGTTCATCTAAATGGGTGTTAATAAATTCAAATGACATAAATGCTTTAACCTTCAACGCGATACTTTAAATCATTACCTTAGTACTGAGCACTTTACGCTTCATAAAACAATTCTGCGGTTGCTTTATCAGCCACTTGCGATGACAAAGACGCAGCAACGGCTTCATCTGAATAATCGTGGCGTGTTTCTGGGTTCATCCCGAGCTTTTTAATTAATTGCATGTCGGTATCGGCTTCTGGGTTTTCTGTAGTTAGAAGTTTATCACCATAAAATATAGAGTTAGCACCGGCAAAAAAGCACATTGACTGCATTTGTTCGTTCATTGCTGTGCGCCCTGCCGATAAACGTACGTAGCTATGCGGCATCATAATACGTGCTGTGGCAATGGTACGAATAAACTCAAACTGATCTAAGTCATCAACGTTTTCAAGCGGTGTCCCTTTTACCTTTACTAGCATATTAATTGGCACGCTTTCTGGCTGCTGGGGTAAATTAGCTAACTGCATTAATAAGCCATAACGATCGCTTGCTTGTTCCCCCATACCCACAATACCGCCGGAGCAGACTTTCATACCAGCGTCTCGCACATTACCTATAGTATCAAGGCGGTCTTGAAAGGTGCGAGTTGATATAATTTGCTCATAGTATTCAGGTGAGGTGTCGAGGTTGTGGTTATAGTAATCAAGCCCTGCACTGCGCAGTTCATGGGCTTTTTCGTTATTTAACATGCCTAAAGTCATACAGGTTTCAAGGCCAAGGGCTTTTACTTCTTTTACCATTTGCGAAATGTATGGCATGTCTCTGTCTTTTGGATCTGACCATGCAGCCCCCATACAAAAACGGGTGGCGCCTTTTTGTTTTGCTAACCGCGCTTGCTCTACCACTTTTTCTACTTCTATTAGGCGCTCGCGTTCTAAATCAGTTTTGTAATGACCCGATTGCGGGCAATATTTACAGTCTTCTGGGCAGGCACCGGTTTTAATAGATAACAACGTAGAAATTTGTACTTCGTTTGGATTAAAATTAGCGCGATGCACAGAGGCGGCTTTAAACAATAAATCGTTAAATGGCATTTCAAATAAGGCTTTCACCTCACTGTGGGTCCAATCGTGTCGAACAGTTGCAAGCTCCATAATACTCTCTTTTATTTTTTGCTCTTGGTGTTATTGGCTTAGAATACGTATTGCCGTAACATTGTCAACGAACCTAAATAGAATTGAGTTTACGAATGAATAAAAAACAATCGATTGACCTTGATTTTGATCGTCAACATATTTGGCATCCATACACATCAATGATCCAGCCGTTGCCTGTATACCCTGTTAGCCACACTCGCGATAATCGAATTTTCCTTGCCACCGGCGAAGTGCTAATAGATGGTATGGCCTCTTGGTGGAGTGCTATTCATGGTTATGGTCATCCGGTATTGAAAAATGCAGTGGTTGAGCAAGTAGATAAAATGAGCCATGTAATGTTTGGTGGCATAACCCACCAGCCAGCAGTAGAGCTCTGTAAAAAGCTGGTTGCAATAACCCCGAGTAAGTTGCAAAAAGTATTTTTAGCCGACAGCGGCTCGGTAAGTGTTGAAGTGGCGATAAAAATGGCTTTGCAATATTGGCTTAGTCAAGGAGTAACCAGCAAACAAAAACTGATGACGCCTTATAAAGGCTATCATGGCGATACCTTCGCTGCGATGAGCGTATGTGATCCTATTAATTCAATGCACTCTTTATACCAAGGCTTTTTACCTGAGCATGTATTTGTGCCTGCACCAAAGACTCAGTTTGGACAACAGTTCGATAAACAAGAAGCACACCACCTTGCACAGTATTTCGAAGAACATCATCAGCATGTTGCAGCTTTTATCATCGAGCCAATTGTACAAAATGCAGGGGGAATGAACTTCTATCATCCTGAGTATTTAAGAACCGTGCGTGAACTATGCGATCGTTACAGTGTATTATTAATTTGTGATGAAATAGCCACAGGGTTTGGCCGCACAGGTAAGCTATTTGCCGTAGAACATGCTGATATTGAGCCAGATATTTTATGCATAGGTAAAGCACTCACAGGTGGCATGATGACGTTATCTGCAACATTAACCACAGATAAAATTGCCATTGGTATCAGCGAAGGTGAAGCTGGGGTATTAATGCATGGCCCAACATTTATGGGCAATCCATTGGCCTGCGCAGTGGCTTGTGCGAGTATTGATTTATTACTTGAACAAGACTGGCAAGCACAAATATCCCACCTAAACGATGCGCTGCTAGCATTACACCGTTGTAATGATCTTGAGCATGTTGTTGATGTAAGAACGTTAGGAGCAATTGGTGTGGTTGAACTCGATACTGTTATCGATGTAGCAAAGATACAAGCTTTCTTTGTTAGTAAAAATGTATGGATCCGCCCTTTTGGTAAGCTTATCTATTTAATGCCACCGTATATTAGTTGTTCAGGCGATATCACCACATTAGCTAACGCCATTTACGCCGCAATTGCCGGAAAACATTATTAGCATATCATCAAGACCCCAAATAATTACCCAACCTAATCGTAATTTGGGTAATTATTACCACTCAAACATATAAGCCATTTTGCTGATCATTTTCAGTGGAATGTTATGGCTATTACGTTTGGCGTACAGGTGTTGCATTGATTTGTCTTTTACTTCACCCACAATCACTTCTTTAACTTGGTAGCCTAGTGCAACAGCGGCTTGGCTATAAGCAATAAATTCCCATTTCTTGATGTTAGTATTATCAACAATAATAAGTGGGATTTCTTGCGCTAACGCATTTATAAAACGAGCTAAATTTAAATTGTGGTATTGCGACAGTTTGAACTTATCAAACTGATACTCCCCTTGCTCATTATAAAAATAATCATCGGTCGAACAAATTAAGTATTGGCTTTGATCGCCCGCTACCATTTCATCGGCTAGGTTTTGCGCATAATAAGACTTACCACACCCTGGTAAACCACGTAAAATAAAGACTTGTTTCATAATACCTATATGTTTAGCAAGTTAGTTTAAATATCGTAATTGCATATAATGCCACAAAACCCGTTTTTATCGCAGTGAAAATCGCCTTTAAATTTTGATCTAAGTTGTTTCTTATCACAAAAAATTAAAGTTCTAGGTTTTAAACGACAAAAAACCACAAAAATGCAAAAGAATAAGCAAAGAGTTACTTTTGAATGTTTTTTTATTTTACATTCAAAGGTAAGATACACCGTTCAAGTGCAATAGCGCACATATTAATGTAGGCAACTTATATCATTGGAGTGAAGATGAGCCACTTAGCGATTTCAGAGCTATTAAAAGGCAAGGTTGCGGTAGACAGCCAAGTAACAATTAAAGGCTGGATCCGTACACGCCGCGATTCAAAAGCAGGAATTTCATTTTTAGCCGTTCATGACGGTTCGTGTTTTGATCCTATTCAAGCGGTAGTACCTAATTCACTAAATAATTATGATGAAGTTACTAGCCTAACAGCCGGTTGCTCTGTGTCAGTTACTGGTGTTTTAGTACAATCAGCAGGCCAAGGTCAATCTTTCGAAATTCAAGCAAATAGCGTACAGGTACTTGGTTGGGTAGAAAACCCAGACTCATACCCAATGTCGGCAAAACGCCACAGCATTGAGTATTTACGTGAGCACGCTCACCTTCGCCCACGTACCAATATGATTGGTGCGGTAACACGTGTACGTAACTGTTTAGCGCAAGCTATTCACCGTTTCTACCATGAGCAAGGTTATTACTGGATCAGCACCCCTATCATCACCGCAAGTGACTGTGAAGGTGCAGGCGAAATGTTCCGCGTATCAACGCTTGATATGCAAAACTTGCCACGTACAGATAAAGGCGATGTTGATTACAGCGAAGACTTCTTCGGTAAAGAAGCATTCCTTACTGTATCAGGTCAGTTAAATGGTGAGACTTACGCCTCAGCGATGTCAAAAATTTATACTTTTGGCCCGACTTTCCGTGCAGAGAATTCAAATACTTCACGCCACTTGGCAGAGTTTTGGATGGTCGAGCCAGAAGTTGCGTTTGCTGATTTAGAAGATATCGCCAAACTTGCTGAAAACATGCTTAAGTATGTGTTCAAAGCGGTGCTTGAAGAACGTCGTGATGATATGGAGTTTTTTGCTCAACGTGTTGAGAAAACAGCTATCACGCGCCTAGAAGAATTTGTTGAGAAAGATTTTGCACAAGTTGATTACACTGATGCAGTAGAAATTCTTAAAAGCTGTGGTAAGAAATTTGAATACGCCGTTGAATGGGGTGTTGACTTACAATCTGAGCACGAGCGTTACTTAGCAGAAGAGCACTTTAAAGCACCAGTGGTTATTAAAAACTACCCACGTGATATTAAAGCATTCTACATGCGCCAAAATGAAGACGGCAAAACCGTTGCTGCAATGGACGTTGTAGCGCCAGGTATTGGCGAGATCATTGGTGGTTCACAGCGTGAAGAACGTCTTGATGTACTTGATGCACGTTTAGAAGAAATGGGCTTAAACAAAGAAGACTACAGCTGGTATCGCGACCTACGTAAATACGGTTCAGTACCACACTCTGGTTTTGGCTTAGGTTTCGAACGTTTAGTTGCCTATGTAACTGGTATGGGCAACGTACGTGACGTTATTGCCTTCCCACGTACAAAAGGCAGTGCAACTTACTAAAATGAGTTGATGCTCATTACTGCAATAGATTACTGCAAAAGCCAACCTTAGGGTTGGCTTTTTTGTTTGCTAAGTCAATCAGTCGACTTCCCTATTAGACCTTTTATTAATTGATTTTCTGTGCTTTATATTTAAGACTGAAAATTACAACTCAACAAAGGTCAATGGAATGAATTTAAAATCGCTATGCTATACACTCTTCGCTGTCAGTATTGGTTTTCTATATTACTTCGAGCAACTATCGATAGTCGCGGCGCTAATCATTGCAATTTTTACTGCTCTATTCGCTTTTACAGCCAAGTTAACTGACAAAAAACCAAACCCTGCGTCAGACATTAATAAACAGCCCCAACTCAGCAATGTTGCTCAAAACATCACAGTGGCAACCTCTCAAAATGCAATTGGTGCAGCAGAAGTCGGATTCTATGTAGATAGCCTAACTAAAGAAATTGATGGTTGTTACAGTGAAAGCGAATCGGTTAGCGCTGCAACACAGGCGTTATCCCATAACAGTAGTGAACTCACTAATAGTATCACCATCGTAAATGCAGCAATGTTGCAAACATCTCAGGCATCAACATCAGCAGAGCAACGCTTGCAAATAGCCACACAACAAATTGATTCGTTGTCTAACTCAATTACTAACGTCGCAAGTAAGTTAGATTTATTGTTAAAAAGTGCAACTGATATTCAAAGCATTACCCAAGTTATTCAAACCATTGCTGAGCAAACTAATTTACTGGCATTAAATGCCGCCATAGAAGCAGCACGAGCGGGTGAACAAGGCAGAGGCTTTGCTGTAGTTGCCGATGAAGTACGTAATCTTGCCAATAAAACCAATCAAGCCACTAAACAAATTGCACAGATGCTAACTGAGATCAATACTAATAGCGTGCAAACAAATGATGATATGAAACAGGTTTCTTTACAAAGTGATGAAGTGAAAACCGAACTCGAAAATGTTACCCAAGCATTTTTAACAATAAATCATGATATTACAGACTCATCATCAACCTTAGAAAACATGCAGCAAGCAGTATCTGCTTTTCAACAAGCAACCACACAAATAAATACCTCTGTATCAAGTATCAGCCATTTGCTAGCTGAAATAGCAACCAAAGGTAACTCAATTTCATCACAAGCAGCTATGTTATCGATAGGATCTGAAACCATCTTTAGAGAGCTCAGTAAAGTTGAACACAATGCCTTTTTCAAGCCTATACTCAATGCAGCAACAACGGCAAGCAATGCAATCGCGGTAAAATTTACTGAGTTGCTAGAAACGAAGCAATTAACTGAAAAGCAGTTGTTCTCACAAGAATATCAAGCAATTAAAAATACTAACCCGACAAAATATACAACACCATACGATACTTTAACCGATAAAATTTTACCGCCAATTCAAGAGCCTATTCTTGAAAATGACAAAATTCTTTTTGCTGGTGCCGTAGACAAAAAAGGTTACTTCCCTACCCACAATAAGCGCTACAGCCAGCCACTAACTGGCAATTACCAACAAGATTTAGTGAATAACCGCACTAAACGTATTTTCAACGATGCCACCGGCAGCCGCTGTGGTAGCCACACTGAGAGCTTTTTACTACAGACCTACAAACGAGATACCGGTGAAATTTTACATGACCTATCAGTACCCATTTATGTAAATGGCAAACACTGGGGCGGTTTTAGAATTGGTTTTAAAAGTAGTTGAAGACAAAGCGGTCAGTCGTCAGCTGTAAGCCATCAGCCATCAGCCATCAGCCATCAGCCATCAGCCATCAGCC
>NZ_JACJEQ010000025.1:0-60054 GCF_014164125.1 Pseudoalteromonas sp. SG44-8
GCTTACCGCTTACCGCTTACCGCTTACCGCTTACCGCTTACCGCTTAGGCCTGTGGCTGCCCGTATATTTGCTCTGCGCGGTTAAATAGCACCCACGACGTTAAAATATATTTATCATTCGATACTGGCTTATTACCGCGATGAGTATGAGTAAAGTAGCCTGGGGCAATCACCATAGTGCCTTTTTTCGGAGCTATCTTACGATTTTGATAATAAAACTCGGTTTCACCGCCTTCTTCAACATCGTTTAAATAAAACATAAATAACAATACTCGATGCAGTGCTTCGTTATGGTGTAACTGTGGGTACACTTCACTATGCCAATACGGGTAGCCGCCTTTGTTAACTTCGTATTTTTGCGCTTGGATATTACCGAGTCGAAAAATTTGCTGTACCAATAAAGGTAATTGCGGTTTACCTACCTCGTCAAAATTAGCTTGCGTTAAATCAACAGGTTGTCCTGTTTGGGGGTGGTACACTTTTAAACCAAACGCCCCAATCATTATAAAAATATGTTCTTCAATGTAGTTAAAAACATATTGTGCAGTAGTTTGTTGAATATGTTTTAATTGCTCAGCGTATTCAGGATGATTGTTTAAGTGTAAGTCGTGGCTATCTTTTTTATTAAGATCTATGCCGCCTGATGTCATCCCTTGTTTTATATGCGGGCTTTGCGAAAAGGTGGTGATAAAGTTATCGCAAAAGTCATTACTGAGCGCGTTGTCATACACGCGGATAAAGTCCGTCATGAGTTACCTGTTTAATTATTATTGGATTATTATGTTTACTGAAAAAGTGATGCCGCGCTTTAGCGAAACGGATGCACTCGGACACATCAACAATACCGTACTCCCTGTTTGGTTTGAAGCCGCACGTGCACCTATTTTTAAATTTTTTACCCCCGATTTAAATCCTCACGATTGGAAGCTTATTATTGCTAAAATTGAGGTGTCGTTTGTAGGTGAGTTGTTTTACTCGCATGAAGTAAGTATTAAAACATCGGTAGAGCATATTGGCAGCAGCTCATTTGTGCTTCGCCAAGAGGCATGGCAGCAAGATAAATGCTGCGCAATCGGTAAAACAGTGCTGGTACGTTACGACTTTGCCGCTAAAGCTAAGCAAGCTTTATCTAGTATTGAAAAAGCAGCCTTAAATGAGCATTTTATTGCAGCTTCTTAATGTGTAGTTAGTAATTTAAGGTGCGCAAGTAGTTATCTAAAGCGGTGACTTGCGCTTTACTAAAGCGTAGCCCGAGCTTTGTTCTACGCCACAATATGTCATCGCTGGTTTTTGCCCACTCGTTGTTAATTAGGTAATCGACTTCTTGAGCGTATAGACCATGGCCAAAATGACAACCTAAGTCAGCCAATGCACTGCAATTACCTAGCAGTGCATTAGTTAGCGTGCCATAGGAGCGTACCAGCCTATTTAATAATAACTCAGGCAACCAATTATATTTTACTTGTAGTTGCGTTATTAACGTCGCTTTTTCACTAAAATCTCCGCCTGGTAACGGCGCGCTTTTTGTCCACGCTTCAGTCATATGAGGATAAAATAGCGCGAGTTTGTCCACAGCATTTTCTGCCAGTTTTCGATAAGTAGTTATTTTTCCGCCAAACACACTTAACAAAGCAGCCTGATTATCATCATTATTTAATATCAGCTTATAATCGCGGGTTACAGCTTGAGCATCTGCTGAGTGGTCATCGAGTAATGGCCGTACGCCACTGAATGTATGTACTATATCAGTCGCTTCAATCGGAGTTTTAAAGTAATGATTAGTAATATTGATTAAGTAACTAATTTCTTGTTTGCTAATTTTTACATCTTTAATATTGCCGGTATATTCTTCATCAGTAGTGCCAATGAGAGAATAGTCATCTTCAAAGGGAATGACAAAAACAATACGTTGATCTTCATTTTGGAGAATATAGGCACATGGCTCGTCATGAATACGTGGCACCACGATATGGCTGCCTTTGACTAAGCGAATATGCTGTGGTGATGGCTGAATAAATACATTATCAAACAATGAAGCAACCCAAGGGCCTGCGGCATTAACAATGCATTTGGCTTTGATTTGTAGTTGCTGCTGGGTCGTTTGTTGCGCTAGAGTTACATCCCAATGTTCAATATTGCGCTGTGCCTTTATACAACGAGTACGTGTTGCTATGGTTGCTCCGTGTTGTTCGGCGGCAAGGGCGTTTAAGATCACTAAACGCGCGTCATCTACCCAGCCATCAGCATATTCAAACCCTTGTGTAATTGATGCATTTAGCACACTGTCTTTTGTGAAAATAATCGACTTGGAAGCGGGTAGCGTGTCTCGTTTTCCTAGATGGTCGTAAATAAATAATCCTAGGCGGATCATCCATGGCGGCCGCAAATGTGACTGATGAGGAAGCCTAAACGAGAGCGGCCAAATAATATGCGGTGCTTTTTTTAATAACACTTCACGCTCTAGCAATGCTTCTTTTACTAACCTAAATTGATAGTGCTCTAAATAGCGCAGCCCGCCATGAATAAGCTTACTGCTGTTTGATGAGGTGGCTGAGGCTAAATCGTCTTGCTCACACAATAATACTTTCAAGCCTCTACCACTTGCATCTGCTGCAATACCAGCACCATTAATGCCACCGCCAATGACAAGTAAATCATATTCGTTATCGAGTAACTGCACGGGTGAACCTTAAAGTTAGTTGTTAATGCCAGATTATATTAACGCGATTAGCCGTCATTCTGCGGATTATTAGCAAGCGTCACTTGCGCAATACAATGTAGCCATTTTGCATATAAATCGTTACGCTCAAAGCTACTCATAGTTGGCTCAAAGCGGCGGTCACATCGCCACATAGTTGCTAGTTGCGCTGTTGATTCATAAACACCACTTTGCAGGCCTGCTAAATAGGCGACGCCAAGCGAGGTGGTTTCGGTTAAGGTGGGGCGCTCAACACTCGCACCTAAAATATTAGCTAAAAACTCCATAGCCCAATTATTATTAGCCATACCGCCGTCAACGCGCAAGATGCTGGGGCGCAAGCCATCCCCTTCCATCGCTTTTTGTAAATCTTTAGTTTGATAACCCACTGATTGCAAAGCTGCAGCGACAATCGTACTAATACCTGAATCTCGAGTAAGCCCTAAAATAGCACCTCGGGCATTGGCATCCCAATAGGGAGCGCCTAAACCTGTAAAAGAGGGCACTAAAAATACCCCATGATCTAAGGGAACACCTTTGACGAGGGCTTCACTTTCTCCCGCGCTTTCTAATAATTTCAAGCCCTCTACAATCCACTGCATGGTGGCACCTGCCATAAAAATACTGCCTTCAATGGCATACGTAGGTTTGCCGTTAAGTCTATATGCGATGGTGGTTAATAAGCGATTGTTTGACTTTAGTGCTTTATCGCCGGTGTTAAGCATTAAAAAACAGCCTGTTCCGTAGGTGCTTTTTGCCATACCTTCTTCAAAACAAGCTTGGCCAATTAAAGCGGCTTGCTGATCACCCGCTATGCCGCTAATTGGAATTTCACCACCAAATAACTCGCTGCTAGTAACACCAAAGTCAGCCGCTGAGTCCATTACTTCAGGTAGCATCGAGGCTGGAATATCAAATAAGGCGAGTAAGTCTTCATCCCAGCATTGCTGGTGAATGTTAAACAGTAATGTGCGAGAGGCATTGGTTGCATCGGTTTTGTGTACTTTACCATCGGTTAATTGCCATAGTAAGTAGGTGTCTACCGTACCAAACGCCAGCTCACCTGCTTGTGCTTGCTCTTTAGCGCCAGTGACGTTATCTAAGATCCAACGAATTTTGGTGGCAGAAAAGTACGGATCGAGTAATAAGCCGGTTTTATCATTGACGATTTTACTGTGCCCAGCATCGCGCAAACTATCACAGTACTGGCTAGTGCGTCGGTCTTGCCACACAATCGCGTTGTAAATAGGTTGCCCGGTTTTTTTACTCCACACTAAGGTGGTTTCTCGTTGATTAGCAATGCCTATGGCAATAATGTCGGCAGCCGTTACCCGTTGCTGCGCCAATACGTTTTTAACGCTCGCGAATACGGTTTGCCAAATATCTACAGGATCGTGTTCAACCCAACCATTTTGCACAAAGTGCTGCGGGAAGGTTTGTTGGGCTGTGCCAAAAACCTCGGCATCTTTGGTGTATAAGATGGCGCGAGAGCTCGTCGTTCCTTGGTCAATCGAGAGTATGTATTTGCACATAAAATATAATGTTATTTAACTTAGATAAAGATAGCTTGTCTCTAAGCTAAACGAATAGCAATGCTTTTGCACCATAATGGATGTAATTTTAGGCAAATAGGATGAGTGAAAGGGAGTTAAGGCTCAGTGCTGGCGCTTAGTTTTAAATAAGCGCCAGATATATATAATTATTAGTTGGCAGCATCAGCTAATTGCTGATGGAGCCAATCTTTTAATGCCATTCTATCGTGTTTTAATTGATGCATTGCTTCATCATCAATAGGGGCATCTTGTAACTCCAGGACACGGATTTCTTTATCAATTGCATTGTATTGCTTTGCCCTTGCCGCGAACTCTTCATTATCAGTGTTGAGCTTAGTGATAGTGCTTTGGTATTCAGGGAAATCTTTAGTTAATGAATGATCTTCGCCTAACATAGGTCGCTCCTTATTAAAGCGTGTTACATATTAATCTCGATAGATAAACACGCATGGGTTTTAGTCAAATTAAATGCTCTGAGGCGTTTTGCCAATACAATAGAGCTTGGGCTGATTTAAAATAAATCAACATCAAGCTCAGTATTATCGTTATTAAAGTAATTTCCCTTTGCCTGAATACAAAACACTGACACTCGTGCGGGCTTAAGTTAGAATATGAACGCAGGCAGTTGCCTGCAAACAATTTCTATTTTGAGTGCTTTATTACATGCTTTTAATGATCGATAACTACGACTCGTTTACCTACAATTTGGTACAGTATTTTCAACGTTTAGATCAAGAGGTGCTAGTAAAGCGCAATGATGAGATCTCGGTTAGTCAAATTGCCCAGTTAAACCCTAAGCATATCGTGATATCTCCCGGCCCATGTTCACCAAATGAAGCGGGTATATCTTTGGAGCTTGTTGAGCAATTAAAAGGTCAATTTCCAATTTTAGGTATTTGTTTAGGTCATCAAACAATAGCACAAGCACTAGGTGCGAACATTGTTAGGGCAAAGCAAGTGATGCATGGTAAAACCTCGCCAATTTATCATGCTAATCAAGGTGTATTTGCCGGCTTACCAAATCCATTAACAGTTTGCCGTTATCATTCGTTGGTTGTTGAACAAGATAGCATTCCTGATGAGTTGCAGATCACCGCTTGGACCGAAACTGAAAGTGGCCAGTTAGATGAAATAATGGGCTTAGTTCATAATAGCTTAGCGTTAGAGGGGGTACAATTTCACCCAGAGGCAATTTTAACGCAGCGAGGACTTGAATTACTTGCTAACTTTTTAACTCGGTTCTAGGCTTATGCTAACAAACGTAGTAGCTTCCCTTAATTTATTTATAAAAGATAACTATTAATGACAGATGAAATACGCCAACAAAGGACAGCTAAGGCATTAGAGCAACGAGCCCATGATTTGTTGCTTGGACATAGCTTTGCGCAACGTCAAATTGGCTATATTCATACTCTAGATATAAATTATGGTGAGGCGATGAAGCAGCGCACCTTACTTGAGGTTGAAGTTGCTGCGCAAAAAATACGTAAACTCTCCAGTACTTCGCATCATAAGTACCGCGCTCAAGCCAGCCAGCAGTTACATCAAGTTATTGATACCGCCATGAACAAGCAGTTAGCCGATATTGATACGGTACTACATGAAACCATTGGTATTGAAGATAATGTCCCCGCGATTTTAGACATACTTGCGGTAAAATCAGCATCGGTAGGGCGCCTTGAGCCATTAGTTAAAGATTTAACTTGGTTAGGACGTGAGTTAGTTGCTTTTGTGAATTTGCCTTATTATCGCGCGCAGCGCAATAAACATACTTCGGTAAAAGTTGATAATCCCTCTTTAGCTCTGCGTTATATTGGTTTAGACAACTTACAGTTTGTAGTGCCAACCTTTGCGGTACGTCATTGGATGCCACACAGCACCGAACCATTTCCATTATTAAAGCGTCGCCTACGCGATAACTCAATGGCTTGCGCGATTGCGGCGCAAGAGTTGGCTAAGCTCAATGGTATTAATGAAGTACATGCATTTACTTTGGGTATGTTACTCGATGTTGGCAAGATAGCTTTGATTCGACTCTATTTACGTACATTCGAACGAGTGTGGCAGCGCAAAGTAACCCTTGCCCGAGAAGACCAACATAAAGATCTTCACACCGCATTGTTAGAGTTAAAACCTGATCCGTTATTTTTAAGTACTTTACTTAATCAGCATGCGCTAAAAGTCACGGCGACGGTGATTGATAAAATGGCGTTTCGGTATTTACCTTTTAATGCTGTGTTATCGCAGTTGATTAATGGTGTGTCCAAAGGGGATTCACTATTGCCATTAGCGATGTTAATGCAAAAGGCACGTTGTTATAGTCAATGTGTTACTTTGAGCGAACATCAGCTGGTGGAAAGTGATGAAAAATCACTCTGGTTTGATTACGTTGGGTTATCAAAACAGGAACTAGAACAGCTTGAAAAAACCAATTTGCAGCACTTTCATATTAAAATTGATTAGTTTCATAAATTTTTTGTTAATTTTTTTACGACTATTCATTCATCATTAATATCTACTCTTACCCATATTTTATCTTGCAAAGCTCTGCCTGGTGGGTGGTGGGGCAGCGATATAGAATAAACAACCCCATAATTCGTTATTCAGATAGTTATTCACTATCTCTGAAATTATATCTCAAAGCCTTTAATAACAAGGGCTACATGAAAGTTTTATAAGAGACAATAACGAAAAACTCTGAAATAATGATTATCTGAAAATTGAACCAGAGAGTATTTTTGGCGATGTGAGCTATGCTGATTTACGCCAAAGGAGATGGTACAACAGTCTATCATCAAGCCTATTTTTTAAACTTTCTGTAGGATCACAATTAAGAGGATATAAAATGACAGTCAATCGCGAATTATTTGATCAAGTAATGGTTCCTAACTACGCACCTTCAAGCGTTATTCCTGTTCGTGGCGAAGGCTCACGTGTATGGGATCAGCAAGGTCGTGAATATATCGATTTTGCCGGTGGTATCGCTGTTAACTGTCTAGGTCATTGTCATCCAGCATTGGTTAAAGCATTAAAAGAGCAAGGCGAAAAAATCTGGCACCTATCAAATGTAATGACTAATGAGCCAGCACTTCGTTTAGCTAAAAAATTGGTAGATGCTACATTTGCTGAAAAAGTATATTTCGCCAACTCAGGCGCAGAAGCAAATGAAGGCGCACTAAAATTAGCGCGTCGTGTTGCGCTTGAAAATTTTGGTGAGCAAAAATCGCAAATCATCGCTTTCAATAAAGGTTTCCATGGCCGTACATTCTTTACTGTAACCGTGGGCGGTCAAGCTGCTTACTCTGATGGTTTTGGTCCTAAGCCGGGAGATATCGTACATTGTGACTATAACGATTTAGCCGCATTTGAAGCATTAATCTCTGATAACACATGTGCGGTAATGATGGAGCCATTACAAGGTGAAGGCGGCATTATCTCTGCTACTGACGAGTTTGCTCAAGGTGTACGCCAGTTATGTACTAAACATAACGCATTGCTTATTTTTGATGAAGTACAAACTGGTGTCGGTCGTACTGGCGATCTTTATGCATACCAAGGGTTAAATGTAGTACCTGATATTTTAACTACTGCAAAAGCACTTGGCGGCGGTTTTCCAATTGGTGCAATGATCACCACGACAGAGATTGCTAAGCACCTTAAAGTCGGTACTCATGGTTCTACTTATGGCGGCAATCCGTTGGCATGTGCTGTTGGTGAAGCAGCCTTTGATACTGTGAATACACCAGAAGTATTAGCTGGCGTAAAAGCAAAGTCAGCATTGTTTAATGAATTACTAACTGCAATTAACGATAAGTACAACGTTTTCTCGGAAATTCGTGGTCAAGGTTTATTAATTGGTGCTGTGGTTAATGAGCAGTTTAAAGGTCGTGCTAAAGAGTTTTTAGTAGCAGGAACCGCTGAGGGTGTGATGTCGTTAGTCGCGGGTGCCGATGTGGTGCGTTTTACTCCATCTTTAGTGATCCCTGAAGCGGATATCCGTGAAGGGATGGCGCGCTTTGAAAAAGCCGTAGCCAACGTTGTGAACGGTTAATCAACACCTCTAATCATAATAAGGGCAAGTAGCAAGCTTGCCCTAATATTCTTAATTTACCGTTATTTATAAGGGAGCAAGCGGACTCATGATGATCCTTCGCCCAATCCAGCAATGTGATTACCCAGCTTTATTGAAAATTGCCCACGAATCAGGACATGGTTTTACCTCTTTACCTAATAACGAAGAGTTATTACAAAAGAAGATAGCTCATTCAATAAGCTCATTCGCAAAAAGTGCATCTCATCCGGGTGATGAAGGTTACTTGTTTGTTCTTGAAGATAGCGAAACAGGTGAAGTAGTCGGTACCTCAGCAATTGAAGCTGCGGTTGGTTTAGATGATGCGTTTTATCACTATCATTTAAGTAAAGCTATTCATTCATCTCGTACATTGAATGTTTATAAAGCGGTTGATATTTTAACCTTGTGTAATGATTACACTGGAGCAACTGAGCTTTGTACGCTGTTTTTAAAAGATGGTTACCGTAAAAATAATAACGGTAAGCTGCTTTCAAAAGCACGTTTTATGTTTATCAAGCAGCACCAAGAACGCTTTGCTGAAACCGTAATTGCAGAAATGCGCGGTGTTTCTAACGAACACGGCAGTAGTCCATTTTGGCAATGGTTAGAAGAACACTTTTTCTCGATGGATTTTCCAACAGCTGATTACTTAACCGGTATTGGCCAAAAAGTGTTTATTGCTGAACTAATGCCAAAGTACCCAATTTACGTCAACTTATTAAGTAAAGAGGCGCAAGCCGTGATCGGCAAGGTGCACAATAATACGCGCCCTGCGATTGAACTACTGAAAAAAGAAGGCTTCACCTTTAATGGCTACGTTGACATTTTTGATGCTGGCCCAACGGTAGAAGCAAAAGTAGATAATATTGCAACTATTCGTAATGCCAAAAACTTTACCGTAAAAATCGGTGAAAACAGCGGCGAGACGGCTATCATGCTAGCGAATGACAAACTCAATGATTTTAGAGCAACCGTTGCACAACTAAACCTTGATGAAACAAGCTCTGAGTTGACTTTGCCACAGGCAATGGCCGATGCACTGCACTTACAAGCTGGCGATATAGTTACCGCAACACGTATATAATTTAGGAGAAAGTACATGACTCATCCTGCACAATTTATTAATGGTCAATGGTCGCAAGGTCTAGGCGATGCATTTAATTCAGTAAACCCAGCCAATAACGAAATTATTTGGCAAGCAAACTCAGCCACCAGTGAGCAAGTAGACACCGCTGTTAACTCTGCGCGTGCAGCATTTTATAGCTGGGCTGATAAATCATTTGCAGAACGTTTAGCGATTGTAAAAACTTTTGCCGAAACCCTAAAAGAGCACAGCGAAGAGCTTGCTGTTGTAATAGCACAAGAAACGGGTAAGCCGTTATGGGAAACTCGCACTGAAGCGGGTGCTATGGTCGGTAAAATAGCTATCTCTGAAAAAGCATTTTTAGAGCGCACTGGCGACGTAGAAAACCCAATGCCGCAAGGTCGTGCAATGATCCGCCACAAACCACATGGTGTAGTGGCGGTATTTGGCCCTTATAACTTCCCTGGTCATTTACCTAATGGCCATATTGTGCCTGCACTTTTGGCGGGCAATACCGTGGTGTTTAAACCATCGGAGCTAACTCCAGCTGTTGCTGAGCTAACGCTTAAGTTATGGGAAAAAGCAGGTTTACCAGCAGGGGTTATTAACCTAGTACAAGGCGAAGTAGCCACAGGTAAGGCTCTTGCTGCTCACAAAGGTATTGATGGCTTATTCTTTACCGGTTCATCACGCACAGGTCATATTCTGCATGAGCAGTTTGCCGGTCAACCAGGTAAAATCTTAGCATTAGAAATGGGTGGTAACAATCCACTGATTATTACTGATGTTGCTGATACCAAAGCCGTTATTCACGATATTATTCAATCAGCATTTATCTCAAGTGGCCAACGTTGTACCTGTGCACGCAAGCTGTTTTTACCAGCAGGTGAGCAAGGCGATGCAATTTTAGCCGGTTTAATTACCGCGACTAAAGCCATCAAAGTGGGCAACTACGATGATGTAGAGCAACCGTTTATGGGCTCGATGATCTCATCAGCTGCGGCCGCTGGTATGGTAAAAGCACAGCAACAACTCGTTGAGCTTGGTGCTGAAGTATTGGTTGAGCTTAAGCATACTGAAAATACAGGTTTTGTAACGCCTGGTATTATTGAGTGCACAGATGTTGCTAACTTCCCAGATGAAGAGCACTTTGGTCCACTATTAAAAGTATTCCGCTTTACAGATTTTGATAGTGCGATTGATAAAGCCAACGATACCAGCTTTGGTTTGTCTGCGGGTTTACTCAGTGATAATGCGGCAGATTACGACCATTTTTTACGTCGTATCCGTGCTGGTATTGTTAACTGGAACCGCCCAATCACCGGTGCCTCAAGTGCAGCTCCTTTTGGTGGTATTGGTGCATCAGGTAATCATCGTGCAAGTGCTTACTATGCAGCTGATTATTGCGCATACCCAGTTGCCTCTGTTGAACTTGAAAAAGTAGCAATGCCAGCAACATTAAGCCCAGGCTTAAAAATCGATTAATCGATTTTGGTCAAATAGTAATAAATAACTAAAAAAGCAGCCAAGGCTGCTTTTTTTGTATTGGTTAATGCTCAAAGGTAGCAATTAAAAGCGCTTTCTGCTTAAATCAATACAGTCGTTTTAATTAGGTGTGGATAATTATGGTTTTAGATAGGCAAGGATATGATGACCTCATCATGTATCTTACTCAAAATTTAGCATTATTTGAGAAGTCCGGCGAAATAAAACCAGGCGCTCCTACTATTATGGAGCTAATAGAAGATGATATTGCTGAAAATGTTATGTTGTTATGCCAGCAACACACAGAGCTTTCTACTGAACAACGTAGTCAAATCGTGCGTGAAGTAGATGGCATTGTATACGACTTACAAGAAGTCCTCAGCAGCGTCACCAGTAATCAAGTGACAATAGAGCAACATGCATTTATCGATGAATTTGCCGCATTGGTAAAAAACCTCTTTGATAGCGCAGTTGTCGAAAGTGCCTGATCATTCCAATTATCGTTTTTAATTTGCAACTGCGTGTGACTTCCTTACAATCAAGGAAATAACTTCTTTGAGAGTAATAAAATGCAAGCGAATGTGAAATGGGTTGAAGGCGATACTTTTTTAGGGCGTTCTAATTCTGGTCACAATGTTGTGTTTGATGCTGGTAGCGATAGCGCCGCACCAAGCCCAATGGAAATGGTATTAATGTCAGTTGGCTGCTGTTCATCGGTTGATGTAGTCAGTATTCTAAAAAAAGCTAAACAACAGTTTTCAGATGTGCAAGTGCAATTGAGTGCTGAACGCGCAGAGTCCGCTCCGCGAGTATTCACTAAGATTAACTTACACTTTGTTGTGACTGGCGACAACGTTTCAGAAAAGCACCTTGCGCGTGCCGTTCAACTATCTGCAGAGAAGTATTGTTCAGTAGCATTAATGCTTGATAAAACAGTAGAAATTACCCACACACACGAAGTTATACAAGAACAGGGAAAATAACGCTTTTTCCTGAGGTGAAATTCGTATAAAATCCGCGAACTTTTCATTCTGCTCTGGCAGATTTCACTTGTTTATAGGTTGGTTTATCATGAACAAACCCTTCGATAAAATTAAACTTCATGGCTTTAATAACTTAACCAAAAGTTTAAGCTTTAGTATTTACGATATTTGCTATGCAAAGACTGAGCAACAACGTAAAGAATATATTGAATATATCGACGAACAGTACAGTGCTGATCGACTAACCGATATTTTAGGTGAAGTAGTAGACATTATCGGTGCGAATATTTTAAATGTTTCGCGTCAAGATTACGATCCTCAAGGTGCTAGTGTAACAATTCTGATCTCAGAAGAGCCAATTGAGCAGCAGCAAACTTATGAAGTTGATGAAGCACCAGGACCATTACCTGAAACAGTTGTTGCTCATTTAGATAAAAGCCACATCTGCGTTCATACCTATCCTGAAGCTCACCCTGATGATGGTATTTGTACTTTCCGTGCCGATATCGAAGTATCAACATGTGGCATTATTTCGCCATTAAAAGCGTTAAACTTCCTAATTCATAGCTTAGAGTCAGATGTTGTAACAATTGACTACCGAGTGCGTGGTTTTACCCGTGACGTAGATGGTGTTAAGCACTATATCGATCACGCGATCAACTCAATTCAAAACTACATGACCGAAGATACCAAAGAAGCGTACCAAATGATGGACGTGAATGTGTATCAAGAAAACTTGTTCCACACTAAGATGATGCTAAAAGAAACAGACCTAAATACTTATTTATTTGGTGTTACTACGAGTGATCTATCTGAAGACGAAGAAGAAGCAATTCGTTCTAAATTAACACGTGAAATGCAAGAAATCTTTTACGGCCGTAACCTGCCGGAAGCAGAATAAACTCACTTAATTAGTAAGTTTTAAAAAACGGCGCGCAATGTAAATTGCGCGCCGTTTTTTATTAAAGTTGCTAAATGCAGCAACAAAAGCAAACGAAAAGACCATCCTTCCTAAGTATACCTCCTAAATTAGCCTGAAAATGTTGGTGACGACATTCCTTGACGCTAGCAGCTGTGGCTAATAGTCTAAGTAAACAGCCCGTCTTCTATTATGGATCAATATGCAGAATCAAGGCCTAGCACAGCAACTATTTTTGGCAAAGCAGGTGAGGGAGCACGAAGCAAAAGCAGCGACCTTGGCAGGCGTTAGCATGTTCACTTTGATGGAGCGCGCAGGGCATGCGGTATTCTCGCAGTGTATCGAGCATTTTCCGAATGCTCAGCGCTACTTTATTCTGGTCGGTTATGGTAATAATGCGGGCGATGGCTATATTGTGGCAAGCCTTGCCAAGCAAGCCGGTAAGGAAGTCATTGTACTTGCAGCCGATACCAGTAGACATCTCACCGGGGATGCGCTTACAGCTCAGCAACGTTGGCAAGCATTGGGGGGCGAAGTTGAAAGTTACACGCAAGGTCGCCTCAATAATGCCGATATTATTATTGATGGTTTGTTAGGTACCGGAATTAATAGTCAAGTTCGTCGGCCATTTTTAACGATGATTGAAGATGCCAACGCGCAACCTGGCGCAATAGTGGCAATTGATTTACCTTCAGGCATAGACGCCGACACCGGGCAGCCACTTGGCATCGCCATCCAGGCTACTATTACCGTTACTTTTGTGGGGATTAAACAAGGCTTAGTAACCGGTGCCGGGCGAAGTGCTGCAGGAAAACTCGTTTTTAATGATCTAGGAATTGCAGAACCATTTACCAAGTTAGTGGATGCTAGCGCAACACTTATCAATATTACTAGTTTTAAGCCACTTGCTGCACGAAGTCGCAATAGCCATAAAGGGAACCACGGCAAGTTGTTATGCGTCGGTGGGAATCAAGGTACTAGCGGGGCCATTCGTTTATCAAGTGAAGCAGCGCTTCGTACAGGCGCTGCAATGGTGCGTGTTTATACTCATCAAAGCAGTGTACAAGTAGTCAGTAGTGGTCGCCCTGAATTAATGGTCAGTTGCGACAGTTTATCCGCAGCCCTTGAATGGGCAAATTGTGTCATTATTGGTCCAGGTCTTGGTCAGGATAGTTGGGCGCAAACGACATTTGAGCAGGTTATACAATATTGCTTAGCAAATAATTTACCATTAGTTATTGATGCTGATGGCTTAAATTTGTTGGCTAAGCATGCTTTAGAGTATCGCCTTAAAAATTGCATAATAACCCCGCATGCTGGTGAAGCCTCACGGCTAATGAAAGTTTCAATTGCTGAGATTGAAGCAAATCGCTTTCAATCTGCTACGGATTTAGCTAAACGTTATACCAGTACCAGTGTGCTGAAAGGCGCGGGTAGCCTGATCGCCAACGGGCAGCAAACTTGGTTGTGCGAAAATGGTAATCCAGCGCTTGCCGTTGGTGGCAGTGGTGATGTGCTTACCGGCATCATAGGTGCGTTACTTGCTCAAGGTTTCGCTGTTGATCAAGCCGCATGTTACGGTGTGACATTGCACGCTAAAGCAGCCGATATTTTGGCAGAACGCGAAGGGGAGCGCGGTATGTTGCCAAGTGATTTATTTGCTATTGTTAGGCAGCTCATTAATGGTAAATAGCGGTTAAATATACTTTTTGGTCACTATTTTTAGGAACTCGTTTTGCTAAATACAGCACAGTCCCTATACTCTAATTTGCGCGGCTATTATTTACTACTGAGGTAAAAAGAAGATGTTGATACAAAAAAAAATGTACCTAGGGAGTTTTCTGCTGCTGTTGTTTGCTTTAATTATTCTGTCAGGAATAATGCAGCTAGTTGTTACGCCAATCATTAAAAATGACGCTATATCCAGCGCAAAATTACAAGCAAAGGTGATCGGCGAATCGTTAGCAAAAGATTTAGCTAAAAGTGCCACCTTAACGCAAAGCTTAGCCGTGGTAGCCGAGACTTTGCCATTGCAGCAGGCGGCCTTTATTGAAAATATTGCTCCTTTGATTGCAAGTGGCAAAGGTATTGCGGGTGGTGGTATTTGGCCTGAGCCGAATAAAATGCTGCCTTCAGCAGCAAAGGCATCTCTTTTCTGGGCGAAAACAGGTAATGGCCAATATAAACTTTTAGATGATTATAACCAGCCCGACAGCAGCGCGTATCAACAAGAAACCTGGTATAAAAATGCCATTAACGCTAATCGGGGTGAGTGCGTTTGGTCCGAAGCTTATGTAGACACGGTATCGAATGTACCGATGGTTACCTGTTCCGTGAAAATAATCCGTGATAACCAATTTTGGGGGGTTGCCACCTTAGACGTTGAACTGGCATCTATCGAAAGCTCATTGATCGCAGAGAACAATGCTACGGGCACCTATAACTTTATTTTAGATAGCGCCGAGCAATTAGTATCGATTCCATCGATACGCAATACTAACTTAGCAATGATGAGCCTTACTCAGGTTGCCAGTAAAGACAGTAGCTTAAAGCCGTTGGTCAGCGCCTTGCAAAACAGCAATACAACTGTTGCTGAATTTGCCAGTGGTGTGGTTAATAATGACGAATCTATTTTAGTAACTTACTCATTGGCAGAGCAAAATTGGCGCTCAGGGGTTATTATTCCTGCCGCAATTGCCAAGAAAACCGTTAACACCCTCACTTATTATTTATACAGTTCATTTATCGCCCTTATTCTCGCTTTTGTATCAGTATTACTGATTTTTGGTAATCGCCTGGTGCAGCAAATTAACACCACCACAGAGCAAGTTAGAATGTTGGTGCAAGGTCGCACGAATTCAAAACTGGCCGTGCGTGGAAGTGATGAAATGAGCCACTTATGCGAAGCGATTAATGATTATGGCGATCATCTGATTAAGATTTTAGAACAGATCCAAGCAGAAGCCGCTGCGGTTAAAAACAACGCTGAAGCGATGGATAACTTAAGTAATAACAGCCAAATTCGTACGCAAGAGTTAATGGAAGAAAACAACATGTTGGCTGAGGCAATTCATGAAATGTCGATAGCAGCCTCATCAGCCTCACAAGATGTTTTGAGCGTTGCAGATATTACTACGCAATCAGCTGATTTAGTGAATTCTGGTTTTGATGTTATTGAGAAGAATGCCGAATCAATCCAGTTATTATTTGATAAATTAACGGAATCATCAGATGCCATTTCACGGATTGCACAAGACTCAAAACAAGTGGGCTCGGTGCTTGATGTGATCATGAATATTTCAGAACAAACTAATCTACTTGCGCTTAATGCCGCCATTGAAGCTGCTCGAGCAGGTGAATCAGGGCGTGGTTTCGCGGTAGTGGCTGATGAAGTTAGAACTTTGGCACATCGTACTCAGCAATCGGCTGGCGAGATTGAAACCATGATCAGCCAATTGCAAGAAGCCGCTAGTCGAGGGGTTAACGTTATTGGAGAATGCCGTGAATACTCTGAAGTAGTGAACGAGCGCTCAGCAACAACACGTGCACAGTATGAAAGTATTGTTACCGCGTTTAATGATATTAAAGAGCGTTCATCAAGCATTGCCGTAGCGACTGAAGAGCAATCACAGGTAACCGAAAATGTGAAAAACTTGGCAGAGCGAATTCGTGAGATCTCTGTGCAAAATGCCAGTGATGCTGAAGAATTTCGTAGCGTCAGCAAAGATTCAAATAGCCAAGCACAGCGTTTATATCAAATTAGTCAGCAATAATGTGATTCATTGATAGTGTTTTTCAAGCATCGTGAGCTGAGAATGTCAGCGCGATGCTTCACCTTCGTCCTCTTCTGGTGGATCGCCGGAGTCTTCTTTGCGTTTACGCTGCTCTTGTTTGGCTTTTTGTACATTCTCAAATTGCGGGGGTGGAATAGGGAATAACGAAATAAGCGGAAAGAACGACAAAAATAAAAAAGCCCCTCGTGACATGGTTTTACCCCACACAACTATTTTTACCATTGACCACAATATCACCAGTAACAATAACGTCACTACACCAAGGTGAACTAATAATGTTTCAATGCTAACTTTGTTTAATAAATCCATTTGTTTTTAATATGGTTACTAATAGTTAGTTAATGAGGGTTAATTGAACAATATCAAGTCAACCAGAGGTTCCATATTAAGCGCCAGTAGGTTGTGATTTATCGCGATTAGTGACCTCTCACAGACTGCTTTTAATTTAATTGTAGTAAGTCCCATTTATTACCATACAAATCTTCAAATACCACAACGGTGCCGTATTCTTCTACGCGGGGCTGTTCATTAAAGTTAACGCCATTTTTTTGCATTAATTCATAATCTCGCCAAAAGTCATTGGTATGTAAAAATAAAAACACTCGGCCCCCAGTTTGGTTGCCCACAGCCTCTAACTGCTGTTGAGTACTTGCTTGTGCGAGTAATAAATTAGTGCCATTAGAGTTAGGTGGTGATACTAATACCCAGCGTTTGCCATTACCCTGATCAGTATCTTCGATTAAATCAAACCCCAGTTTTTGAGTGTAAAATGCAATCGCATCATCATAATTCCCTACAACTAATGCCATGCTACCTATATGCTGTTTTATGTTTGTCATTGTCCTACCTTGAAATAATGCAGTGCTTAAAGATGCTTTTTAGCATATAAGAAAATATAACCCGAGGACAAAAGGCTGGTACGTTAAGTGCGGTGCTAGATTTATCAGTAGGTCTGACTTCAGCCAGAAAGCTTTTCCCGATAAATCTGGACTTACGTGTGGCTGGCGCTAGGTTTTAAACTTATTATCTTTAAAAACAAAACCCAGCTTTCACTGGGTTTTTAATAACATAAATATTAGCGATGTAACTCACCGGCTCGTTCTGGCTGATAAGTGATTGCTTTTATTTTTACTTTTATGAGACCGCCACTTGGTTTTGGCCATTCAATTTCATCGCCTTGCGATAGACCAAGTAGGGCGCTACCTACTGGTGCTAAAATTGATATTTTATCAGCACTTGCATCAGCATTTTTTGGATACACTAAGGTCTTAGTGAATTCTTCTTGGGTCGATTCAACGATAAAGTTTACCGTTGAGTTCATAGTAACCACTGTCGAAGGCACATCTTTTGGCTCAACGATTGTTGCACGGCCGAGTTCAGCTTCAAGTTCTTTTTCACCAGCAAAGCTTCCTGCTGGTAATGATTCCATTAAATCATACAATCTATCAGCATCGAGTGACGAGATGATCAGTTCAGGCTTTTTATTCATCTTAATATCCTTAATTATGGCTTATAAATAAAATTAACTCTGAGTATGGTTTTGGCATACAGTTAAAAAGCACTGCAATACGCTGGAGTCATTTTATTTGCTACTTTATCGTTGCTCTTAAAGCTAAAAACCCAGCCGAAGCTGGGTTTTTATTTTAGCTAGATGGTTAGGAGATGAATTACATCATGCCGCCCATACCACCCATGCCGCCCATGCCTCCCATATCAGCGCCGCCAGCTTCATCCTTTGGGATTTCAGCTACCATTGCTTCAGTGGTGATCATAAGGCCAGCAATCGAGCCTGCAAATTGTAGTGCAGAGCGCGTTACTTTTGTTGGATCTAGGATACCCATTTCAATCATGTCGTTGTATTCGCCAGTTGCTGCGTTGTAACCGAAGTTACCCGTGCCGCCTTTAACTGCGTTAATAACAACAGACGCTTCGTCACCTGCGTTGGTAACGATTTGACGAAGTGGTGCTTCCATAGCACGTAGTGCTACTTTGATACCGTGGCTTTGATCTTCGTTGTCACCAACTAAATCAACAAGTTTGCTTGCTGCACGTACTAGTGCAACACCACCACCAGGCACTACGCCTTCTTCAACCGCAGCGCGAGTTGCATGAAGTGCATCTTCAACGCGGTCTTTTTTCTCTTTCATTTCGATTTCAGTAGCAGCACCTACTTTGATTACCGCAACACCGCCGGCAAGTTTAGCCATGCGCTCTTGTAGTTTCTCTTTATCGTAGTCTGATGTTGCTTCTTCGATTTGTGCTTTGATTTGCGCAACGCGACCGTTGATGCCAGCTTCTTCGCCTGCACCATCGATGATAGTTGTATCATCTTTAGTGATAACTACGCGCTTTGCAGTACCTAAATCTTCAACTGTTGCTTTTTCAAGTTCCAGGCCGATTTCTTCAGAGATAACCGTACCGCCAGTTAATACTGCGATATCTTGTAGCATTGCTTTACGACGGTCGCCAAAACCAGGTGCTTTAACTGCTGATACTTTAACGATACCGCGCATGTTGTTAACAACTAGAGTAGCTAGTGCTTCGCCTTCAAGGTCTTCAGCAATGATAAGTAATGGTTTGCTTGCTTTAGCAACGGCTTCTAATGTAGGTAGCAACTCACGAATATTAGAGATTTTTTTATCTACAAGTAGAATAAATGGGTTATCTAATTCAACAGCGCCTTTTTCTGCGTTGTTGATGAAGTATGGAGATAAGTAACCACGGTCAAACTGCATGCCTTCAACAACATCTAGTTCGTTTTCAAGTGATTGACCTTCTTCAACAGTGATTACACCTGAATTACGGCCTACTTTTTCCATTGCTTCTGCAATGATGTCGCCAATTTCTTTATCAGAGTTAGCTGAAATAGTACCCACTTGAGCGATTGCTTTTGCATCGGCACATGGTACAGAAAGTTCTTTTAGCTCAGCAACAGCTGCGATGATTGCTTTATCAATACCGCGCTTAAGGTCCATTGGGTTCATGCCCGCAGCAACCGCTTTTAAGCCTTCGTTTACAATTGACTGTGCTAATACTGTTGCAGTAGTTGTACCGTCACCGGCTGCATCGTTTGCTTTAGATGCAACTTCTTTAACCATTTGTGCGCCCATATTTTCAAACTTGTCTTCAAGTTCGATTTCTTTTGCCACTGATACACCATCTTTAGTGATCACTGGAGAGCCAAATGATTTGTCTAGGATTACGTTACGGCCTTTAGGACCTAAAGTTACACGAACTGCGTTTGCTAAGATGTTTACGCCAGCTAGCATTTTAGCGCGTGCGTCACCTGCAAAAAGTACTTCTTTTGCTGCCATGATTAATTTCCTTTGAATTCTGAATGTTTGTTAAACGAAAAGTAGCTTTAGCCTACAATGCCTAAAATATTGTCTTCACGCATGATCAGGTACTCTTGACCTTCGATCTTTTCAGCTTTTTCAACATATGAGCCGAATAACACAGTGTCACCGACTTTAACTTCTAATGCTCTCACATCACCGTTATCTAGAGTACGGCCATTACCCACTGCAACAACTTTACCGCGGGTTGATTTCTCAGCCGCAGAACCAGTTAATACAATACCGCCAGCAGATTTGGTTTCTTCTTCTAGGCGCTCAACGATCACGCGATCATGTAAAGGACGAATGTTCATTTTATTTAGTTCTCCTAACAGTTTCTGAACAGGACAGAAAAAAGCTTTATATGTACCAGTTTGCATTAAACCCTGTGGTTCAAGGCAATTGATTTAGTTGTACTCAGTAATGGGGGTATTGCTTCAAAACCCAAGTGATAAAAATTAAAATTTTTAATCTTTTCTCTCGTACTCACCATCAATAGTGGTCGGCTCGCTCATTTTGCGAGGTTCTGGCTCTGAATGGGTGTGCTGATTAAATGCTGTTGGACCTTGTTGCATGCCTGCACTCATACGCACAGTTGCTTGACTAGCAAGGCCTGCAGCTAGTTTATTGCGAATGGCCGGGGTCAATAATAAAAAACCGAATACGTCGGTCATAATGCCTGGAGTTAGCAATAATATGCCAGCAATAATCACACATAAACCGGTAAATAATTCTTTGGCTGGCATTTGCCCTTGCGCCATTTGTGTTTGCACATTTTGCAGTGCGCCCATACCTTGTGTTCTAACTAATTTTGCGCCGAATATTGCGGTTACAATAACCAGTGCAATAGTGGCGAATCCACCAATTACATCAGCTACTTGAATTAACAACGCAATTTCAATAATTGGCACGAGAATAAATAATAAAAACAAAAATCTAAACATAAGGCTCTCTAAATAGTGATCACTCAGTTGAGTTGATGAAATATAAATATGGGTTATCAGGTCTTTTTTCAAGGCTAGTGGTAAAGCAGTGTTGGCTAAATAGCCTGAACTCTGATTAAGCGATTTATTATCCGCAGTTTAGGTTAACTACACTTTGCCTTAGCTATCAGCTACTATGGCATTGGGCAGAGCAATCAATCAAAGGTTCAATATGACGACTCATTTTCGACTTATTTTTACCACTTGCGCAGATGTAAGTGAGGCACGCTCCATAGCTGAGCAATTAGTTAAGCTTAAATTAGCTGCGTGTGTGAACATTCTTCCAAATGTGGAATCTGTTTATATGTGGCAAGGAGAGGTTGCTTATGCAACCGAGTGTAAATTATTAATTAAAACGAAGTCAGAAAAAATGAATGAATTGATTCAAACTATCAAGCAATTACATAGTTATGAAATTCCTGAAATACAGGTTATTGATGTGGCCACTGGCAATTTAGCCTATTTTAATTGGATGGATGAGGTACTTAATTAATGCGTTGTTTTCTTTTATTGCTTTGTGCGCTGTCGTTAATGCCAGCACAGGCTGCAACTAATAATTTATTAAGTGATTTGCTGCAGCCCAAAGAGCAAACATTTTTACCTGTTGATCAGGCATTTTCATTTGATTTTGATCAGCAGGGCAGCACACTTTTTATTGGTTGGGATATTGCGCCGGGATATTACCTATATAAAAAGAAGCTAGAAATCATTGGTAAAGGTGCTGATATTGAAGTGCCCGATCTTGGTAAAGGCGTGATCATTGAAGATGAGTTTTTTGGCAAAACAGCAGTGTTTTTTGATTCACTGAGTGTGATCAGCAAGCTAAGTAATATAGCTGAAGATGGCGTAATTAAAGTACGTTATCAAGGCTGTGCTGAAGCAGGGCTATGTTACCCGCCAGAGATCATCACCATTCCATTGAGTATGATTGCCGGTGAAACCCCTGCAACTGATAATGCAACAGCAGGCAATGCATTAGCTGCGCTTAGCGCTGAATCAGCGGCTGCTACAGAAGATGTTGTAACGCAAGAAGATGACTTAGAAAAAGAATTAAACTTTACTGAAAAACTGGCCTCGCAAGGTTTGTTAGCGAACTTAGCGATTTTCTTTTTGGTCGGTATTGGCTTGGCATTTACGCCATGTGTATTTCCGATGTTTCCTATTTTGTCGAGCCTAATTGCAGGACAAAAAAATCTTTCCACTAAAAAAGCTTTTGCGCTTTCTTTTGTTTATGTGCAGGGTATGGCCGTTACGTATGCGGCGCTGGGCCTTGTGGTTGCATCACTTGGTGGTCAAGTGCAAGGTTATTTGCAGCACCCATATGTATTGATTAGTTTCAGTTTATTATTCGTTTTACTCGCTATGTCGATGTTTGGTTGGTACGAAATAAAGCTCCCTAGCGGCATGATGAATAAGCTCACACAAGTAAGTAATAATCAAAAAGGCGGCAACTACATTGGCGTGTTTTTAATGGGGGTTTTATCGGGCTTAATTGCGTCACCTTGTACCACTGCACCGTTATCAGCTGCGCTATTGTTTGTTGCGCAAAGCGGCGATTATTTAGTTGGCGGCTTAACTTTGTATGTGCTGAGTTTAGGGATGGGTATTCCGCTGCTGTTATTAGGCACCTCCGGCGGTAAATTATTGCCAAAAGCAGGCGGCTGGATGGAACAAGTTAAAACCCTGTTTGGTTTTATCATGCTGGTAGTGCCATTGATCTTGCTTGAACGTATTGTCGATGCAGACATCATATTACTTATGGCGGGCTTATTAGCATTAGCAACGGCCTTGTATTTACATCATTGGCAGAGCGCTCAAACACAAGGTAAGTTAAAAACTGCATTGTGGTTTGTTGCAACGTTATTAGTTGTTAGCGGTGTGAGCTTAACTAAAAACTATATATGGCCCACAGCGCAAGTTGTTAGTGCCGCAAATGGCGAGCAACAAGAGCGCGGCTTTAAATTAGTTGCTGATTTAGCTGAGCTCAAACAAGCAATAAATGATGCAAACAGTGGTGGTCGTTTAGTGATGGTCGATTTATATGCAGATTGGTGTGTTGCGTGTAAAGAGTTCGAGAAATACACTTTTCCTGACGCTAAAGTACAAGGTGAGTTTGCAAACTTTGAGTTGTTAAAAATTGATTTGACCGAAAGTGATGATAAAACAATTGCTGTAATGGAAGAGTTTTCGGTATTTGGTTTACCCAGTATTTTGTTTTTTGATACACAAGGTGAAGAGCTTGCAGCACAGCGTGTGACGGGCTTTTTAAATGCCAAGGACTTTGCTGAGCATTTAGCTAAAGTGAGAAATAGCGCTAAATAAACGTTTTTCGCACCGCTATTTTAAACGCCACTTTATATGAGTGGCGTTTTTGTTTTTGTGGTGGCTACTAGTGATTAGACCAGTATTTTGCTGCTATTTACATCGAACTGGCTATAATAGGTGGTTAACGTGAGAAATACTTGCTATTTTAGTTTTTCCCCTCTACATTTTGCGGGAATTTCTAATCAAAATGGCTTAACTCATTATTTATAGGATTATCGCGTATTATGGCTGCAAAATTTAAACTTTTAGTTATAAATGGCCCTAACTTAAACATGCTGGGTAAGCGTGAACCAGAAAAATACGGTTTACAAACACTGAGTGAGATTATGAGCGAACTAACTGAGTTTGCGCATGGTCTAGATGTTGAGCTAACGCATTTTCAAAGTAATAGTGAGCAAGCTTTAATTGAGCACATACATAGTGCATGGCAGGTCATTGATTACATTATTATCAACCCAGCGGCATTTACGCATACAAGCGTGGCTTTACGTGATGCGTTACTGGCTGTTGATATCCCGTTTTTTGAAGTGCACTTAACTAATGTGCACACGCGGGAAGCGTTTCGTCATCATTCATATTTTTCTGATGTGGCGCAGGGCGTGATATGTGGATTAGGCGCAATGGGTTATCGCGCAGCACTTGAAGCTGCGGTCAATCGGTTGCAAAACTCGAATTAATTTTAAACTAACAAACTAACAGGCGGGTCGTTCATGGATATTCGCAAGATCAAAAAACTAATTGAACTAGTAGAAGAATCAGGTATTGCTGAATTAGAAATCACCGAAGGTGAAGAATCAGTACGTATCAATCGTAATAATATGAGTGCAGGTCCTGCTTACGCTCCGCATTATGCACCACAGTACGCACCAGCACCAGCTCCAGCCCCTGCAGCTGCACCTGTTGCAAGCGCAGAAGCGGCAGCACCTGCCGGTCCTACTGGCCATCAAGTATTATCGCCAATGGTTGGTTCTTTCTATACAGCAGCTTCTCCTGAAGCGCCTTCATATGTAGAAGTGGGTTCACAAGTTAAAGTAGGTGATACGCTTTGTATCATCGAAGCGATGAAAATGATGAACCAAATTGAGTCAGATAAAGCGGGCACCGTGAAAGCGATTTTAGTTGAAAATGGCGAGCCAGTAGAATTTGATCAACCTTTATTCATCATTGAATAATAGCGCAACCTAAAAGGCCAACTCTAATGTTAGATAAAGTAGTCATTGCAAACCGAGGTGAAATTGCACTTCGTATATTGCGCGCCTGCAAAGAGCTTGGGATCAAAACGGTTGCTGTGCATTCAACGGCGGATCGCGATCTTAAGCATGTATTGCTTGCAGATGAAACAATATGTATTGGTAGACCTTCTGCCACTGAAAGTTACTTAGACATTCCGCGCATTATTGCGGCAGCTGAAGTAACCGATGCAGTTGCTATCCACCCGGGTTATGGTTTCCTTGCAGAAAACGCTGATTTTGCTGATCAAGTTGAACAAAGTGGTTTTGTGTTTATTGGTCCGCGCGGCGACACGATTCGTCTAATGGGCGATAAAGTATCTGCAATCGAAGCAATGCGTAAAGCTGGCGTACCATGTGTACCAGGTTCAGATGGTCCGGTATCGGATGATAAAGACCGCAACATGCAAATCGCTAAACGTATCGGTTACCCAGTGATCATCAAAGCCGCTGGTGGCGGTGGTGGTCGTGGTATGCGGGTTGTTCGCAGTGAAGCTGAGTTAATTGACTCAATCGCTTTAACGCAACAAGAAGCAAAACAGTTCTTTGGTAATAGCATGGTTTACATGGAAAAATTCCTTGAAAACCCACGTCATATCGAAGTTCAAGTATTGGCTGACGGGCAAGGTAATGCTGTTCACTTAGGTGAACGTGATTGTTCTATGCAACGTCGTCATCAAAAAGTAGTCGAAGAAGCGCCAGCACCAGGTATTACTGCTGAAGTGCGTAAGTTTATCGGTGAGCGTTGTACGCGTGCATGTATCGAAATCGGTTATCGTGGTGCGGGTACATTTGAGTTCTTATACGAAAATGGTGAGTTCTATTTCATTGAAATGAACACTCGTATTCAGGTTGAGCATCCAGTGACAGAAATGGTTACCGGTGTTGATTTGATCAAAGAGCAGTTAAAAATTGCAGCGGGCCAACCACTATCATTCACGCAAGACGATGTCGTTATTCGTGGTCATGCAATTGAGTGTCGTATTAATGCTGAAGATCCTGAAACGTTTATCCCGTCACCGGGTAAAATTACGCGTTTCCACCCAGCAGGTGGTTTAGGTATTCGTTGGGACAGCCATATTTATGCTGACTACACAGTGCCACCACACTATGATTCAATGATCGGTAAATTAATTACTTACGGTGAAAACCGTAATGTAGCAATTGCCCGTGCACGTAACGCATTGAATGAGCTTGTGATTGACGGTATTAAAACTAATACGTCATTACATAAGCGCATCTTAGCGGATGAAAACTTCCAAAATGGTGGTACTAATATCCACTATCTTGAGAAAAAATTAGGTCTATAGTCCTAATTACAAAAAAAACCGGCAACTTTGCCGGTTTTTTTGTGTCTATAAGTGTCGATTCTCGCCTTAGTAAAATAATCTGGTATGATTAACAAGTTATCGTTTTTAATACTATCCATGAGGTTAGAATGACGCACTGTGTTGGTTTTCAACTCGCTGATGAAGCTGCAACGGTTAAAATGGGCAATCAACTTGCTATGCTAATGGAGCAAGGTGCAGTTATTTACTTACACGGTGATTTGGGAGCAGGTAAAACCACTTTAACACGTGGTGTGATCCAAGGCTTTGGTCATCAAGGTAAAGTTAAGAGTCCAACTTATACGCTGGTGGAGCCTTATGAGTTGGCAACGGCCAATGTTTATCATTTTGATTTATATCGTTTAGGCGATCCAGAAGAATTAGAATACATGGGTATTCGAGATTATTTTTCGCCAACAGCTATTTGTGTGGTGGAATGGCCTGAAAAAGGCGGCGAGTTTATCCCAACACCAGACTTAGATATTACTTTACGTTATGTCGGCGATGCACGAGCAATTGAGATCCAAAGCATTAGCCCGCGTGGTCACAGTATCGTGGATAAACTCAAAAACCATAGTGAATAACAACAAATAACAAGGGTGTGAAGATACCGATGAGTCGAGTTGTCATAAAGTGGATGGGTGCTTTTTTGCTGTTAGCAATCAGTGCTAATCTCTATGCACAAAATACTATCAATAGTGTACGGGTGTGGCCATCGCCAGATAGTACGCGGGTAGTATTCGACTTAACGGATAAGCCCGACTTCAGTTATTTTATGCTAAAAAATCCACTGCGCTTAGTGGTCGATTTAGAAAATACAGATAAAATAAAAGACCTACCAACTATTCCCAGTAAGCATCAAATCGTCAGTAAACTACGTTACTCGAAAGCGAAAAGTAGCCAGGGGGTACGATTTGTTTTTGAGCTTACAGGGGCCGTTAAACCGGTGATTTTTGCACTGGCGCCAACGGGACCTTATAAAAATCGTTTAGTGGTCGACTTATATGACAAAAATCAAGCAGAGCCAGTAGCTGCAACGAGTAATACTGCGGTTAAAAAGCGTGAGCTTAATCAACAACGCGATATTATTATTGCTATTGATGCAGGCCATGGCGGCGAAGACCCTGGGTCAATTGGCCCCTCTGGTACTTATGAAAAAGATATCACACTACAAATTGCCAAACGCTTAGAGCGGATGATTGATGCTGAACGCGGGATGATTTCGCGAATGGTGCGAAGTGGAGATTACTTTGTCAAACTTAATACTCGCACTAGCCGTGCAAGGCAGAAAAAGGCTGACTTTTTAGTTTCAATTCATGCGGATGCATTTACTAGCCCGCAACCAAATGGCGCCTCTGTTTGGGTGTTATCACTTCGTCGTGCTAATTCAGAAATTGGTAAATGGATAGAAGATAAAGAAAAACATTCAGAGCTACTCGGTGGTGCTGCTGGAGTGATTAAAGACACGGCCAGTGAAAAGTACTTGGCGCAGGCGCTGTTGGATATGTCGATGGATCATTCGATGAAAACCGGTTTCAGCGTTGCTGAAGGCATGGTTCATGAGCTTAAAAAGGTCGCTAAGTTACATAAAAAAGAGCCGCAAGCGGCTAGCCTAGCGGTATTAAAGTCACCAGATATTCCATCTATTTTGGTCGAAACTGGGTTTATTTCAAACCCGCGAGAAGAAAAACTATTAAAAAGTGCTAATCACCAAGAGCGCTTAGCGAAAGCAATATTTACTTCTATCAAAAGTTATTATCTTAAAAATCCTCCGGATGATTCGCTGTTTGCGTCGTTAAAATCGCAATATCCTACTAAACATAAAGTTCGCCCTGGTGAGTCGTTAAGTTTGTTAGCTAGTCGCTATGGGGTATCTGTAGGTAAGCTTAAACAAGTCAATCAATTAAAATCTAATACCTTGTTTATTGGTCAAGAGTTAGACATTCCGCAAAGTTAAAATCGTTAGGATCAGTATGAGCATTGAAATATTACCCGCGCGATTAGCTAACCAAATTGCTGCGGGCGAAGTGGTTGAGAGACCCGCATCTGTGGTCAAAGAACTCGTTGAAAATAGCCTAGATGCAGGCGCAACACGTATTCAAATTGATATTGAGCGCGGCGGTCATAAGCTTATTCGCATTCGTGATAACGGCTCAGGCATTGATAAAGACGAGCTCACGTTGGCGCTTTCTCGTCATGCTACTAGTAAATTAAAGTCCCTTGATGATTTAGAAAATATTTGTTCTTTGGGCTTTCGCGGCGAAGCATTGGCGTCCATTAGTTCGGTATCGCGTTTGACACTTAGCTCAAAAACCAAACAGCAAGAGGCGGCTTGGCAAGCATTTGCGCAGGGGCGAGATATGGCGGTGCAGATTAAACCCACTGCTCACCCTGACGGCACCACCATTGAAGTTAAAGACTTATTTTTTAATACGCCCGCTAGACGTAAATTTTTACGCACCGAAAAAACCGAATTCACTCACATTGATGAGTTAATAAAGCGTATTGCCCTGAGCCGTTTTGATGTGTCAATTACCCTCACCCATAACGATAAAGTAGTGCGTCAATATCGTGCTAAAACCGACCCTGCACAGGCTATTGCTCGGGTCGCTCAGGTTGCAGGTAAAGCCTTTGCTGAGCAGGGGTTATATATTGAGTCAGGCGATACAGGCTTGCAGCTACATGGTTGGGTGCTACCAGTTGGCTCGAGTAATACTACGCAATATACCTATGTAAATAATCGTATGATGCGCGATAAGCTTATTTCTCATGCCATTCGCCAAGCGTTCGAAGAAGTCGCAGGCCAAGAAGAGCTACCGGGCTTTGTTATTTATATCGACATTGATCCGCGTCAAGTGGATGTAAACGTGCATCCTGCGAAACACGAAGTGCGTTTTCATCAAGGTCGCTTAGTGCATGATTTTATTCTGCAGGCAATTAAACAAGTCGTGGTGCCGCTTCAAGATGAGTTTGCTGGTGTTAATCAGCATGTTGATTCGCAACACAGCGATGCTAAAGCAGCACACACAGCAACACCCGCTCACTCCAGCAATACAGCAGACAGTTTGTTTGATTATCCTAAGTCGCACTTACAACCAGCGGAGCAAGCTCGCTACGGTGCTAATTTAGCACCTAGTGGTGGTGGATATACAGGTTCAAGCGAGCGAAGTAAGCAAGCGAGCCGGACAAATCATCAAGATGTGAGTGCGTTTTATCAAGGGGTCAATGAGCAACACGCCAGCCATTTTGATCAACCTATTGGCGTTACTCAAGAAGTAGCACCATTGTTACAGACGCAAAGTGCGCAGCCGTTGCTGGTACAAAGTGATGGCGGTTGTGTATTTAGCCTGCAACAGCAATTATATTGCTCACACTTTAAATATTTATTAGTCAATGATTGGCTTGAGCTTATTGCTGAGCAAGGCAGCTTAGAAGGAAAAGCCTTACTATTGCCTGTGCGAGTTAATATCAGTAAAGAAGATAGCCAAAGCTTAACACAGCAACAATCATGGTTTACCTTGCTGGGCTTTGAGTTATTGATTGAAAAGCAATTTGTGATGGTTAAAAAGTTGCCACAGAGTTTGTATCTGCTTGATGTGAGCCAAGCCGTAGATGCGCTATTAAAAGCCACTAAGGCTGAGCTTAATAGTGTGGAGCAATGGCTAAACTGGCAGCTTAGCCAAGTGCCCGAGCGCTTTTTTGCCAGCCAAGCTTTTGCCTTGGCGGTTACGCGAATGCAAAATAATCCGCAAACAATCCAGCGTTTATCTGCAAAAGCAGTTAAAATAGATTTAAGTTATTTTTTAGCACAGTTAGATTAAGGTTATCGAGTTGAGTAATTTACCGGTCATTTTTTTAATGGGCCCAACCGCTGCAGGCAAAACTGCATTAGCAATCGCCTTATGCCAACATTTAAAAACTGAAATAATCAGCGTCGATTCAGCCTTAGTGTATAAAGATATGAACATAGGTACGGCAAAACCAGATCAACATGAGTTAGCGCTTGCGCCACACCATTTAATTGATCTAATCGACCCTAGCGAAAGTTACTCAGTAGCTGATTTTCGTCGTGATGCAATTGAAAAGATTGACCAATTTCACCAACAAGGTAAAGTGCCTGTATTAGTTGGTGGTACAATGATGTACTTTAAAGCATTAATTGATGGATTATCGCCATTACCTGAAGCATGCCCGGTAGTACGAGCAGAGCTTGAGCAACAAGCTAAGCAACATGGCTGGCCGGCACTTTATAAAGAGCTTGAGATAATTGATCCGCAAGCGGCACAAAAAATGAGCGAGAATGACTCGCAACGCATTAACCGCGCCCTTGAAGTTTACCGATTAACGGGTAAAACAATGACTGAATTACAAAAAAGTAAGCAGCCGAGTTTACCGTATACTTTTCATCAATTTGCTATTGCGCCTGATGATCGCGCCGATTTACACCAGCGAATTGAACAAAGGTTTAAAATAATGCTTGAGCAGGGGTTTGAAAATGAAGTTTCATCCCTATATCAACGTAAGGATTTACACCCTAACTTACCTTCCATTCGTTGCGTGGGTTATAGACAAATGTGGGATTACATTGCTGGCGAGATTGATTACGATGAAATGGTCTTTCGCGGTATTGCAGCAACACGACAGCTTGCTAAGCGTCAATTGACGTGGTTAAGAGGTTGGCCCGATGTAACGTGGTTAACAACGGGTGATGAAGAAAACTTGCAACGTGTTGTAAGTTCGCTAAGCTAGTAGTAGTTGAAATTTTTTAGCTTTGTTAAATGAGTTCAGCCACTTAATTATAATAACACCTAGAACGAAGGAAAATAACATGGCAAAAGGCCAATCGTTACAAGACCCATTTTTGAATGCGCTACGTCGTGAGCGTATTCCAGTATCAATCTTTTTGGTTAATGGCATCAAACTACAAGGTAAGATCCAGTCATTTGATCAATTTGTTATTTTACTAGAAAACACCGTGAATCAAATGGTGTATAAACATGCGATTTCTACCGTAGTTCCTGCTCGTGCTGTTAACTTCCAAGGTATTCAAGGAAGCGAAGACGGTGAAGAGCCTGAAGCTGGAAATTTTTAAATTAGGAGCATAATGTTTGTTTGACCGTTATGAAGCCGGCGAACAGGCAGTCTTAGTTCATATCGACTTTCCAAAAGAAGGGGATCGTGAAGATCTTCATGAATTGGAAATGTTGGTATCTTCTGCTGGTGTTAGCAGTTTGGCGGTTGTGCAAGGCAGCCGTCAAGCACCACATCCGAAACTATTCGTCGGTACCGGAAAGGCTGAAGAAATCGCTGAGATTGTCAAAATCCACAACGCAGATGTCGTCATTTTTAATCATCAACTCAGACCGTCACAGGAACGCAATTTAGAACGCGTTTGCCAATGTCGTGTGCTTGATAGAACGACGCTTATTCTTGATATTTTTGCGCAACGTGCACGTACCCATGAAGGTAAGTTGCAGGTTGAGCTAGCACAATTGCGTCATATGTCGACGCGTTTGATCCGAGGCTGGACGCATCTTGAACGCCAAAAAGGCGGGATCGGTTTGCGCGGGCCTGGTGAAACTCAGCTAGAAACAGATCGACGTTTATTGCGAGTTCGTATTCAAAGTATTCGCGCGCGTTTAGAGAAAGTGGCAGTGCAGCGTGAGCAAGGTAGACGTGCTCGTAACCGCAATGAAATTCCTACGGTGTCGTTGGTAGGGTATACCAATGCGGGTAAGTCGACGCTATTTAATCGCATTACTAACTCTAATGTGTATGCTGCTGATCAACTGTTCGCGACGCTTGATCCAACTTTACGCAAACTCGAAATAGAAGATGTTGGTTCGATAATTTTAGCCGATACCGTTGGCTTTATTCGCCATTTACCCCATGACTTAGTTGCCGCATTTAAAGCGACGCTAACCGAAACTCGTGAAGCTGATTTACAACTTCATGTGGTCGATGTTGCGGATCATCGTCGTAAAGAGAATATTGAACAGGTACAATCGGTTCTTAAAGAAATAGAAGCTGATGAAGTGCCGCAATTGTTGGTTTACAACAAAATTGATGCGCTTGAAGATATTGAACCACGTATTGACCGTGACGATGAAGGCATGCCTATTAGAGTATGGTTGTCGGCACACAGTGGCGCAGGGTGTGAACTATTGTCTGAAGCTATCAGCGAGCTGTTAGCAAAGAAAATGTTTGTTCATACGCTTAAATTAGCTCCGCAATATGGTCGTTTACGTGCTGCGTTGTTCAATTTAAATGCCGTGCATCAAGAAGACTTTGATGAACAGGGTCATTGGTTACTTGCTACTCGACTGCCTATGGTAGAATGGAATCGTTTAAGAAAAGAGTTTGGTCCTGAAATCGACGCTTTTATTTCGTAATTCGAAAAAACTACTGCACAATGTCATTTTTAGTATGAGAACTGCGGTATTTTTGTTAGATTTAACGTAATTACCTAAATTATTTAGATAACAATGGAGTATAGCTATGGCCTGGAATGAACCGGGTAATAATGGCAATGACAAAGATCCGTGGAACAAAAAAGGCGGACGTGATCAAGGCCCACCTGACTTAGACGAGGTGTTTCGTAAATTCAGCAGCAAGTTTGGTGGCTTATTTGGCGGTAATAAATCCGGCAATGGCGGCGGCGGACTTGGTGGAGCTGGTCTTTCATTTGTACTGATCATTGCTGCAATTGTATGGGCATTGAGCGGTATTTATACCGTGAAAGAAGCAGAGCGCGGCATCGTTTTACATTTTGGTCAATTTGACCGCATTGCAGATCCAGGTCTGCGTTGGAAAATGACGTTTATTGAAACGGTAATTCCGGTAGATATTGAAGCCGTTCGCTCATTATCGACGTCTGGTTTTATGCTCACTGAAGATGAAAACGTGGTAAGCGTTGAGTTTCAGGTGCAATACCGTGTAATTGACCCTTTCCTATACAAATTTAGTGTAACTAATGCTGATTCTAGCTTAGAAGAAGCGCTAGAGAGTGCACTGCGTTATGTTGTTGGTCATTCAAAAATGGACCAAGTATTAACAAATGGCCGTGAGGTTGTGCGTCAAAATACCTGGGATGAACTGAATAAAATCATCGAACCGTATAACTTAGGCTTGATCGTAACTGACGTTAACTTTAAAGACTCACGCCCACCGGCTGAAGTTAAAGACGCGTTTGATGATGCCATTGCCGCACAAGAAGATGAACAACGTTTTATTCGTGAAGCTGAAGCATACGCGCGTGAAATTGAGCCACGTGCTCGTGGTCAAGTTACCCGTATGACGCAAGAAGCTGAAGGTTACGGCGAGCGCATTATTTTAGAAGCACAAGGTGAAGTCGCGCGTTTTGAAAAGCTATTACCTGAATATCAGGCTGCTAAGCGTGTAACCCGTGAGCGTTTATATATTGATGCCATGGAAGAAGTGCTAGGTAACAGTTCAAAAGTGTTAGTTGATGTTAAGGGCGGCAATAATATGATGTATTTACCGCTTGATAAAATCATGGATAAGCAAGGGAACGCAACCCGTGTTGCATTACCTAGCTCAAGTGATATTAACGACTTACGCAATAAAGTTAATACATCGCGCAATAGCACTGTGAACTCAAGTTCAGACCGCTTTGGTGCTGATCGCTTTAACGACGGGAGATAAGCGCAATGAAAAACTTTAGTTTAGTTATATTACTAGCGGCCGTTGTGTTGTCTTTTTCGTCAGTGTTCGTAGTACCTGAAGGGCAAAAAGCAATTGTTATGCTATTCAGCAAAGTGCAAAAAGACAGTGATGATAAAGCAATTGTTTATGGTCCTGGCTTACAATTCAAAGTACCTTTCTTTAGTCAAGTACGTCGTATTGATGCGCGTATTCAGACATTAGATGGTGCACCGGATCGTTTTGTTACTAGCGAGAAAAAAGACTTAATAGTTGATTCGTTTGTAAAATGGCGTGTTAGTGATTTTAGTGCTTTTTACTTACGTGCCCGTGGTGATAAGCAATACGCTGAAGCACTACTTAAGCAAAAAGTAAATAATGGTCTACGTACTAACTTTGGTTCACGTACTATCCGTGAGATTGTTTCCGGTGAACGTAGCGAGTTAATGGAAGAAGCATTAGTTCAAGCTTCTGAAAGTGCTCAAGAGCTAGGTATTGAAGTACTTGATGTACGTGTTAAGCAAATCAATTTACCGTCAGAAGTGAGTAATTCGATTTACCAACGTATGCGTGCAGAGCGTACTGCTGTTGCTAAAGAGCATCGCTCTGAAGGTCAAGAAAAAGCCGAAACGATTCGTGCTGACATTGACCGTCGTGTCACAGTAATGCTGGCTGATGCTGAGCGTAATGCCCGTACCGTTCGCGGTGAAGGCGATGCAAAAGCTGCGGCTATTTATGCCAATGCGTACAATAAAGATGCTGAATTCTTTGGTTTTGTACGTTCATTAGAGGCCTATAAAAAGACTTTTAAAGATAAGCAAGACGTAATGGTATTATCACCAGACAGTGACTTCTTTAGATATATGAAAGGTGCTGCAGCGCAGTAATCTTTTTCTAAATCTAGCACAAATCCAAACCCTGTGTATGCAGGGTTTTTCTTTTAGTAAGATGAATTTTTATGAGTAACTTAATGTTATTCAACCAGTTAATTTTTATTGCAAAGGTCGTTGTACGACTGCGCAGAAAAAATAACCTAAACGGGGGTGATCTTTCCCCTCATTATCTGGTAAAATCTCGTCCTAATTTTTTCTAAGTGAATTTACAATGGGTAAAAACGTTGTTGTATTAGGCACCCAATGGGGTGACGAAGGTAAGGGTAAGGTAGTTGACCTCCTTACAGACAAAGCATCTTTAGTAGTTCGTTACCAAGGTGGCCATAACGCTGGTCATACACTGGTAATCGAAGGTGAAAAGACAGTTTTACACCTTATTCCATCGGGTGTATTACGTGACAATGTTAAGTGTGTGATTGGTAATGGTGTTGTTGTTTCACCAGAAGCGCTAATGAAAGAGATTGGCATGCTTGAAGAACGTGGCGTACCAGTACGTGAACGTTTATTGATCAGTGAAGCATGTCCGCTTATTTTGCCTTTCCACATCGCATTAGATGTAGCTCGTGAAAAAGCACGTGGTAATAAAGCGATTGGTACAACAGGTCGCGGCATAGGTCCTGCTTATGAAGATAAAGTAGCCCGTCGTGGTTTGCGTATCGGTGACTTATTCAACCCTGAATTATTCGCTGCGAAGCTTAAAGAAGTATTGGAATACCATAACTTCACTTTAGTAAATTATTACAAAGTAGGTGCGGTAGATTTCCAACAGACCTTTGATGATGCAATGGCTGTTGCAGATATCCTTAAAGCAATGGTTGTTGACGTAACTGAGTTACTTGATCAAACGCGTTTAGCGGGCGACAACATCTTGTTTGAAGGCGCGCAAGGTACATTACTTGATATCGATCACGGTACTTATCCATATGTAACGTCTTCAAATACCACTGCCGGTGGCGTTGCTACAGGTGCTGGTTTTGGTCCGTTAAATCTTGATTATGTACTAGGTATTATCAAAGCTTACACCACGCGTGTTGGTTCTGGTCCTTTCCCTACCGAGCTTTACGACGGTTTAGAAAAACAAGACCCAGTTGGTAAGCACTTAGGTACCGTAGGTCATGAGTTTGGTGCAACGACTGGTCGCTTACGTCGTACTGGTTGGTTAGATGCTGTGGCTATGCGCCGTGCAGTACAAATTAACTCTATCTCAGGTTTTTGTTTAACTAAACTAGACGTGTTAGATGGTCTAGAAACACTAAAAATCTGTACTGGTTATCAGTTAGAAGATGGCACTATCACTAATGTGACGCCACTTGCTGCTGAAGGTTATGATAAAGTAACGCCAGTTTATGAAGAGATGCCTGGTTGGACTGAAAATACAGTGGGTGCTACTACTGTTGAGCAGCTACCAAAAGCGGCACTTGATTACATCAAACGCATTGAAGAAATCACCGGTGTACCTGTTGATATTATTTCTACAGGTCCTGACCGTGTAGAAACTATGGTATTACGCAGTCCGTTTGCATAATTACTAATAGTACTAAAAAAGCTGCCTTGTGCAGCTTTTTTTGTGTCTGGGGATAGTGTTTATAATAAATAAGCTATTTATAAATTTCATTATGGAACGATCTTTGTATAAACTTTAGCAAGATGGTTTTTAATTTAAAGTGACCTAAATGCGTTTGTTAACTTGTTTATCATTAGTGCCGTTATCGTTTTTGCTGGCAAGCCACGCCAAGTCTGAAGAGACCATAGCTGCCGTGCCACTATATACAGAAACTGAGCTGCTCGCTTTGATCAATAGTAATACACATCTTGCGCGTGTAAAGGCAGATGACTGCCAGTTAGTACAAGATATCGAAGCACGAGCCAATAAAATGGCACTGCCTTCTTATCAATTTTTATATGGCGATATGCTGGCGTATGCGGTGTGTGTTGATCGTAATGTAGAGCTTGGTGTGTATTATATGCGTCAAGCAGCGCAGCAAGGCTTAGCGGCGGCATTAGAGCAACTCGGGCGATACTATGACACGGGTCGATTAGTGCAAAAGGATAAAGCGCTTGCTGTGACTTACCTACGTGAAGCTTCATCACAAGGTAATTTAAAAGCACAATTGCGGTTAGTTAATTTATTTAATCAAGGCTATGGCAGTCCACGTGATTACGAAGACGCATATCGTTGGTTATTTCATAGTATGGTTGCAGATAAAGCAACCCATAAAAAGATTGAACGCTCGCTAGCCCAATTAGCGCAAAAAATGCCCGATAGTGTTGTCGCGCGAGCACGCTTGCCGATGTAGGTATGAGCTGATCAGTTAGCAAGTTGAAAGTAAAAGGGCTAGGTGTGATACCTAGCCCTTTTCGTTTTACTCTTTTATTTCTTTCGGTTCTTTGTTTTTGCCATTATTAGGATCTTTCAATACCGACATTTTTGGTGGCAGCATCGCGACGACACGTTCACCTTCTTGCGGCGGTTTTTCCATATTAATAGTAAACGGACGCAGTTTGATAGGGCTATCATCATCACTGTCTTTGTCACCATTGAGGATGAATAACGGAATTGCATCGCTGTTCATCTCTTGGTATTTGCCCCAGTTAAACTCTTCAGAAATTCGCGTTACACTGACCTTGCCGCCTTTGGCAATTAAGCTACTTAAACGTGCATAAGAGCCGCTGTCACCAAACAAAATTTGCCGAGATAGAAACGTCGCGCTGTCTTTGTTTGCTTTGGCGTGAGAGGTAGAAGAACGCAATGAAAAGACGTTCTTTTCATTCAATAAATGTGAAAAATACTGCACGCCTAGCGCGTTATGATGGCGGTTTGGCGAAAGCGCCATTACGCTGCGTAGAGTTGTCAGGGGTAAGTAACGTTCAGCATGTTCTGATTGCGGGTTACCATAATAACAAGGCAGCCCATCCATACGTGCCATGCGGCAGTTTTCCCAAGCTGGATCTGATAAGTGTACTTGAATATTTTGCTCTTTTAGCCCACAAGCAATGGCACGAGCGACATGGTTTGCACCAATGATCAAAATAGTATTAGGTGAAGGCTGACGAACACCTAATAGCTTCGCAATCGGAATCGCAGTTAAGCTTTGCAGAACTACTGTGATAATAATAACGGTAAAAATCAGTGGCACCATTTTCTCGGCGTCAGCAACACCAGCTTCCATCATACTAATAGCAAAAACAGAGCCTACCGCTGCTGCGACAATACCGCGCGGAGCAATCCACGCGAGTACTAAGCGAGATTTAATTGGTAGCTCAGTGCCGAAAGTGGAGATCGCAATACACAATGGGCGAGCGATAAATAATACGATAGCCAAAAAGATAAACACATCGGCATCAAGCATCATTAAATCAGCTAATTCTAAACGCGCAGCAAGCAAAATGAATAAGGTTGAAATTAAGATCATAGACAGATCTTCTTTAAACTCTAAAACAGAATCAATTTCTAAATCGTCTTGGTTCGCTAACCAAATACCAAATACAGTAACCGCTAATAGACCTGACTCATGGCTCAAATGATTTGAGACTGTAAAGCTAATAAGTACCAGAGCTAAGATGCCGAATTTATGTAATTCAAATGGTAGCCATTCGCGGCGGATCAGTAACGTTGTAAGCCAACCTGCGACCACGCCAATAGATAAACCGACTCCTAAGGTTTTAAACAAGGCGATTACGGTATGGATAAACACTTCACCTTGACCAACTAGCATTACCGCTTCAAATACTAAAACCGCAAATAAAGCACCAATTGGGTCAATAACAATGCCCTCCCAGCGTAGTATGCGATCAATATCTTGGGTTGGCCGCATTGAGTTTAATAGCGGTGCAATAACTGTTGGGCCAGTAACAACCAATACCGCACCGAGCACCGCTGCTACACGCCAGTTGAGTTCTAAAATCCAATAGGCACTGAGACTTATCACTATACAAGTCGTAATCATGCCAATAGAGCACAAGTTACGGACTACCTTGCCAATACCTTTGAGTTCTCGAAAGTGTAGAGTTAAAGAACCTTCAAATAAGATCACCGCAACACTGAGCGAGACCACAGGGAAGAGTAAATCACCAAGCAGTGCATCTGGATCAAGTAAACCCGTAGCAGGGCCAAGTAACAGGCCGGTAAGTAACAAAAATAAAATAGCTGGGACACGAAAACCCCATGCTATCCATTGGGCGAGAACCGAACATAGAGCGATCCCTGCGATATAAATAGCTGACATAGATGAAGTATTCCTTATTTATTACAACAGTTAGGAGTAAACCTTTCGATACTTATAATACAGGGGTATACACGTGTATGTTAATTTTTCCTAATAGAATTTTAGCTGTTTACGAACTTATTTGTAGAAGAAATGATAATTTATTGGTTTTAAAATATTTGAAACAAATTAAACTCTGTTTAACCAACTGAATCTTAAAGACTTTAAAATTTATTGGCTGCAATAGTAAGCCGAGTGAATAAAATATAGTCTTGATCTTTAGGCTAAAAGTAGCGTAATATAGTTAGTGTTCAAACAATTAGTCATCTAATTAGTTACTTGTTAGGTCTAAGCGAATACATATAGTTATTTTTAAGTTGCTTTAAATTACAACAACTTAGATTGAGGTTACTATATTTATATGCTTAAAAATCAATTTGTTAATTGTTTTGAATGCAGTTTGTACAATTTTACTCATTTTTAGTAATTAGTTAATTTGAACATAAATTACATTTTATTGTGATTCATATTGTTTGAGTTGAACTGTTACTTACTCAATATTTGACACCCATCGTGGTGAGCAAATCTCGGTCCTTGAGTCATCACCCTATCTGTTGGTGTACCAGACTTTAGAGGCTCTATGTATGTTGTTAATAAAAAAGCTTCACACAGCTTTTTACAGCGATGCATAAACAACACTTTTTATTTACTTTATAACTGTTCAGTCTTAATGATTGAGCCAAAGTTATGCTATATCTAACGCACTTTGTTAATTAACTAAGTGAGCGTTTCCGGCTGAGTATTAAAAAGTGATGGCTAAAGAAAGTGAGCAAAAGCAAGTGCAAATTGTTAACTCGTAACCTAGGTAAACACTAGGTGGTTGTTTTCAGATTTATCCAAACTAGGGTAAGTCACAGTTAAAATGGAAAGTTGAACATTTATGCAAAAGTTAAATTGGCGACGTATCGTATTAAAAGTAGGTAGCGCATTGATTGCACCTGATCAAGATGGTTGTCGCTCACGCTATTTATTAACCATCGCTCAGTTTATTGTTCGTTGTCGTAGTCAAGGAATTGAAGTTATTTTAGTTTCGTCAGGCTCAGTTGCCGCTGGCGCGCATTTATTTCCGAAGACACAAGAGCGCACTGTGGCAATGAAAAAAGCCATGGCAGCAGCAGGGCAAACCGAAATGATGGCTATGTGGGACCGCTTTTTTGATTTCCCATCGGCGCAGATTTTATTAACTCATGGTGACTTACGTGACCGTGAGCGTTATGAGAGTATTAGAGAAACTGTTTTCACTTTGTTGGATCATGGTGTTCTGCCAATCATGAATGAAAATGATACGGTGACAACTGATGATTTAAAAGTCGGTGATAATGATAACTTATCGGCAATGGTCGCTGCTGCAGCAGATGCTGATGCATTGATGATTTTTTCAGATGTGGATGGGCTTTATGATAAAAACCCTAATCTGCACGATGATGCAATATTACTGCCTGAAATTAAATCAATTGATGAATCAATCTATGCTATGGCAGGATCTGCTACCAGTGCGGTTGGTACAGGTGGTATGAAAACTAAAATTGAAGCAGCTGAAAAAGCGACTTCACATGGTATTACTACTTATATAATTAATGGTTTTAAAGAGCAGACATTTACAAAACTGCTGGAAGGTGAGAACCCAGGTACTATTTTCTTACCATACGAAAAACCGATGCAAGAAGCTGTTCACTGGATGACTCATACTGCAAGTGAGCAAGGTGAAGTCGTTGTCGCAGGTTCATACGATGAATCTTTAGAAGGTGAAACTGGCTGTATCCGTGGCGATGAAATTGTCGCAGTGCATGGTGAGTTTGCAATTGGCGATACCATTTTGGTACGTAGCAGCGACGGCACTCGATTAGCCAAAGCAACTGCAAATTACAGTAGTTGTTTATTGAATTTTATAGCTGATAACGAACAAAGCGAATTTAGCGACAAGATGCAAGATTCGATTGGTCCCGTTATTTCAGAGAAAGATATCGCATTATTGGAGAAGTCATGAGTTTAATTACAGATATTTCACGTCAGGCAGCAAAAGCGGCACATCAGTTAGCCTTACTCGATACCGAGACTAAAAATCAGGTGCTACTGGATATGGCTGCAGCATTACGCCAACAAAAAGCATTTATTATTAAAGAGAACGAAAGTGATTTAGCCGCAGCCCGTGATAACAATCTAGCAGCCGCTATGATTGACCGTTTAACGCTTAATGACGAACGTATTGAAGCGATGGCTGAAGGCATTGAAGTGATTGTAAGCCTTGATGATCCTGTGGGTCAATTACGCGATATTACTGAACGTCCTAACGGGATTAAAATTCGTAAAATGCGCGTACCACTTGGTGTGGTATGTATGATTTATGAAGCGCGTCCAAATGTAACCGCTGATGCTGGAGCGTTATGCTTCAAATCAGGTAATGGGGTTATTTTACGTGGTGGTAAAGAGGCGCTTAAAAGCTCGCAAGCAATTGCTAGTGTTATGCATCAAGTATTAGAGCAGCATAATTTACCGGCAGCGTTAATCTCCGTTATTCCAGATCCAGACCGCGGATTATTAATGGAATTGATGCAGCAACGTGACAGCATTGACTTAATTATTCCACGCGGCGGCGAAGGGCTAATTAACTTTGTAACAGATAACAGTACAATTCCTGTGATCCAGCATTTTAAAGGTGTATGTCATTTATACGTAGATAAAGACGCTGACTTAGAAGTGGCGATTAACTTGCTACTGAACGGTAAAACTCAGCGTACTGGCGTATGTAATGCATTAGAAGGACTTGTCGTTCATCAGGATGTTGCAGATGAGTTTTTAAATTTATGTGCTGTTGTATTACGCCAAGAAGGTGTAAAAATAAATGCAGATAGCCAAGCCGCACAATATTTTGATGATGCAACAGTGCTTGCGCCAGAGGAATTTGGCGAAGAATATTTAGATTTAGAAATCGCGATTCGTGTAGTACCAGATTTTGCTGGTGCAATTGAGCATATTGCGCAATTTGGTTCAAACCATACGGAAGTTATTTGCACTAAAAACCAAGCCGCGGCTGAATTGTTCCAGCGCAGTGTTGATGCCTCAGTAGTGATGGTTAATACCTCATCACGCTTCTCTGATGGTTCACAGTTAGGTTTAGGTGCAGAGATTGGTATCGCAACGTCAAAACTACACGCTTACGGTCCAATGGGCTTAGAATCATTAACGACGGAGAAATACCTCGTCAATGGTGTAGGTCAAATTCGCGAATAATTGGTAGTCGAATAACCAAATTAAAATGCCGAGTTTATGCTCGGCATTTTTGATCGTAAATACCATGCAGCGCACAACTGATAGCTAAAAAATAACTAACATAAAATAAACAGTTTTTTGATTAAAATGACAAAGATTTAAAAATTGAATTTGGCATGAGAGCCATAGTGATAAAAATTGAAGAGTAGGAAAGTGGTGGAGCTAAGCAGGATCGAACTGCTGACCTCCTGCGTGCAAGGCAGGCGCTCTCCCAGCTGAGCTATAGCCCCACATTCCTAAAGTTACGAATTTCGTAACCTACTTGAGGTTCCGTTTCAAGCGGGACGAACTTTAATGAGATTTCTAAATTTGGTCAAGTATTATTTATATATTTTTTGAATTTTTACGCAAACAATGAATTTTTGGTAGACTAACGGTCACTGGATAACAGGAATGATACTAATAATGAAAAAATACGCGTTGATGTTACTCGTTTTACTCTGTGGTTGTGCTAGCCAAAGTGATGAGCCGCCTTTTGAAATTAATAATAAACAGTTACACACTAAATTAGATGAGCAAGGTAATAAGATTTTTGCTTATGTGGTATCGGTTAAAGCCAATAGTCGCGCAAATTTAAACTTAGATCGACCACTGACACGCCAGCAATTTAAAAACTTTGCAGAGCAAGAATATTTTGAAGAATCAAATAGCTTAAAATTAGAATTAGAAGATCAAGCCGTGCACTTATTAAAACAAGAGTTGCATGACAAAAAATATTGTCGCAACGATAAATATGAGATAAATGAAGTATTGTGGCGAGATTTAAGTGTACGCTTGATGGGGCGTTGTTTATAAATGTTAGCGGATAAAAGTAAATTAGCGGCGCTGTTAGCGCATTTAAATATCAATTATGACGTTATCGAACACCCTGCATTACATAGTAGTCTTGCTGCAGATGAATTAATGGTGGAACGGCCCGGAACGCGATTAAAAAACTTATTTTTGCGTGATAACGAAGGTAAAAAGCATTTTTTGGTGATCACCGCACATGACAAGCAGTTAGACTTAAAATCACTGGCTAAATATCAAGGCTTGTCACGCTTAGGGTTTGCCTCTGATGAGCGCTTAGCACGCTTTTTAAAAGTCGCACCTGGATGTGTATCTATGCTTGCTCTGATGAATGATAAGCAAAATGATGTCACTTTATGGCTTGACCAAGACATATGGTTTGGTGATCTATTTCATTGTCATCCATTTGAGAACACCCAAACATGGTTATTAAAAAAAGCCGATTTAGACGCTTTTTTTGCCACCACAGGGCATCAGCCTAAAGTGGTTTTTTTACCCGCTAGATAAGCCGAACTTACTAAAATTAATCCGCATATACAGACTAATAATAACGAGGCCATAAATGCGATATGGCCAAGTTGTTGATATACCAAGCCTGGTACAAAAGAGCCTAAAGCCCCGCCACTATAATAAAACGACACATAAGCACCATTAGTGACACTCGGTGGTGCACTGCTTATTTTATTAACCAGTGGCGCTGCGGTTGAATGAATAATAAACATCGCGCCGCAAAAACCAGTGAATGCCAGTAAAAAAATCACTAATTGTGAGCTCATCAAAAATACTAGTGTAGTGCTGTAAAAAGCAAATATAGCAGACAATAAATGCCACGGTGAAATACTCTTTTTTAATAACCAAGGAGTCGCAATAGAGGCGAGGGCGCCAATCAAGTAACCGCTATAAACTAAGCCAATATCACGGGTATTAGTAATTAAAAAAGTGTCTTGTAAAATGAACGGTAAATAATTTAATAACGCAGCAAAGCAAAAAAACATACAAAACACCGCACCATATAATTTTAATACCGCAGCATTCGCGAGCTGTTTTAAATAATTTAATGGGGAAAGAGTGCTGTTAACAATGGCTGTTTGATTACGTGGAATACTCAGTGCAAAGCTAATTAAACCTGCGGCAATAACAAAATAGAAGCTTTGCCAAGTCCATAAATCAGCAAAAATAGCCGCTAACACTCGGCCAAAGTAACCCCCAGCAATTGTACTGCCAATATAGAAGGTCATATTCTTTTGCAAACTATCAGCTTGATAAGTGCTGCCTATGTAAGTGGTCATTGCGGTGAGTGCGGCAGGCAAGGTTAAACCTTGTAAAAATCGTAGTAACAGTAATAACTCAAAACTGGGGGCATAGGCAAAAGCAACACAGGTAACAGCTAGTACTAGCATCGCGTAGCGAAGAATTGTTAAAGGGTTACGTTTAGCTAGTAATAAGCCGTATACCAAAGGAGCAATCGCCAAAGGGAGCATAGTTGCCGTCATCAAGCTACCTGCGGTTGCAGGACTAACTGAAAATTGCTCTGCAAATAAGCTTAATAATGGCTGCGGTGCATAGAGCACGAAAAAGATAAACAGCGAGCAAACTAATAAATGACCGAAACGCATTTTATTGGCCCTACTACAAAAACCACAGCTTAACCTGATTGATATTAAATTCAACCTCAACGCGTTCTTTAAGTGGTTACTTTTATTCTAGAAATAAGTATTTATTGCGCTAAATCAGGTTTTCAATCACAACACTTTGCTAGATTAATGGCCACAGCACTATGATTTGTTTTAATTGGTGATTAAAATAAAGCTAATATCAGTTTTTAATGGAACAAAGCTATGGGTTCATTACAAGACCAATTGCTACAAGCAGGATTAACCACATCACATAAAGCTAAAGTTGCTAAAAGTGAAAAGCGTAAGCAACAAAAAAAGCCAAAAAAAGGGGCGACCAGTAACCCTAGTGATCTGCAAAAGCATATTCAGCAAACAAAGTTAGAACAGCAGAAAAAAGCAGAAGAATTAAATCAAGCTCGCCAAGGTGAGTTAAAGCAACGTGAGCAAGTTGCCCGCGTAAAGCAGATATTAGAACATCATAATCAAGATTCGATTCGTGGTGAGCGGACTTTCAATTTTACTTACGAAAATAAAGTCAAAGAGCTCGACGTAAATGAACAAACGCAAAAAGCCTTGTCAGGTGGCCGACTGGCAATTTGTGTATTGGAAGGGCAGTTTTTTGTACTTGAAGATGAGCCAGCCCGTAAAGTGGCAGAAGTTGATGAAAAGTACATCGTGTTTCATGTAGAGCCTGAAGACAAAGGCAAAGATGCTGATGACCCATACGCTGATTTTGAAGTACCAGATGATTTAGTGTGGTAGCCTAAGAGATGACTTGAACAGCGTGTTTGGTGATCTACTTGGTGTATAAATTACGTACATATGTGATGTACAAAGATCCGTTATTATGGTCTACAATTAAGCTAATAATTTTTATAAACCGTCAAAAAGAAGAGAAAATACAATGAGCAAGATAACAAAATTACTCTTAGGTGCAAGCCTCTCTATGGTTGCTAGTATGTCATTTAACAGCATGGCTGCCGATGGTGCTGCGCTTTATACAGCAAAAATGTGCCAAACATGTCATGGCCCTGAAGGTAAGGCACCGATCATGGCAATGTATCCTAAACTAAATGGTCAGAATAAAGACTACTTAGTGGCCCAAATGAAAGACATTAAATCAGGTGCGCGCAACAATGGCATGACTGCAGCGATGAAAGCGATGGTTGCGACTGTTACTGAAGAAGAAATGGTCGCTATTGCCGATTACTTAGCAAACGTAAAATAATTTTTGCTGAGTGTGAGTTATCAATGGGCTCACCGAAAACAGCCACACCAATTTGGTGTGGCTGTTTTGTTTTAAATATTGATCATCCACGCACACTACTTTAGACTTCTATCCATCTATTTCGTGTTTTGTTTTTAACGCGTTTAAATAAGGCCCCATAATGTTTGAATTACCACAACTTGATTTAAAAAATAAAGTCTCTGCACAAGAATGGCAGTTACGAGTTGATTTAGCCGCCTGTTATCGGTTGGTTGAGCATTTTCGTTGGGGTGATTTGATTTACACACATTTATCGGCGCGTTTGCCGGGGACTGACCATTATTTAGTGAATGCGTTTGGCCTCACATTTGATGAAGTAACAGCTTCTAACCTAGTCAAAGTGGACTTGGCCGGAAATATTTTAGATGACACGCCATTTGCAATCAACCCTGCTGGTTTTACGATTCACAGCGCGATTCACGAAGTGCGTGATGACGCTCATTGTGTTATTCACTTACATACTAAAGAAACGATTGCCGTTGCCACGCAGCAAAATGGTCTGCTGCCACTTAGTCAGTATTCAATGTTTTCACTGCCGTCATTGTCTTATCACGGCTATGAAGGCTTAGCAGTTAATAGCGATGAGAAAAAACGTTTACAAGATGATCTCGCTAATACTAATCATATGTTGTTAGTAAACCATGGTGGTTTAACTGTGGGGCCAACGGTGGGTGATGCATTTATGCGTTTTTATGACTTACAGCGTGCTTGTGAAATACAGCTGGCTTTACAAGCCAGTGGCCAAGCTGTTACACCAGTACCTCAAGCCATAATCGATAATATTTATAATCAAGCGAATGTAGTGCACAGCGGTAGTACCGGTGGGCAATTAGCTTGGCCTGCGATGTTACGTAAGGCCCATCGTCTTGATCCTAGTTTTGCAAAATAACCTAAGCCTTGGTTAATAAGGAATTGTCATGAAAGTTAATCGCGTTGAAGTTTTTGATATCCACTGTCCAGACAGACCTGCTTGGACTCCTGTATTTGTCCGTATTCATACTGACGAAGGTATTAGCGGGGTTGGCGAAGCTGGCCTTGCTTATGATTTAGGACACAGTGCTGCCGCTGCTATGATCAAAGAAATGGCTGATGCTTTCTTAATTGGTCATGACCCATTTCAAACCGAAAAATTATGGTCGCGTATGCTGCGTGAAAGCTTTTGGGGTTTAGGTGGGGGCCCAGTAGTCTATGCAGCAATGAGCGCGATAGACACTGCTTTATGGGACATTAAGGGTAAAGCACTAGGTTTGCCTGTGTATCAGTTGCTAGGCGGTAAAGTTAACGACAAGCTGCGTACTTATGCTTCGCAATTACAGTTTGACTGGGACACTGAGTTTAAAGCTCTGGTACATCCACAAGAATACGCAGAAGCGGCGTTAAAAGCAGTGGCTGAAGGCTACGATGCCGTTAAAGTTGATCCGATCCAATATGATAAAGACGGCAATACCTATTACGACCGCACTAACATTATTTCACGTGCTGAAATGAAGCTATATCGCGCCCGTATGCAGGCAATTCGTGAAGCTGTTGGTGATGAAGTCGATATCATTTTTGAATGCCACAGTTTACCGGGTGTTACCTCTGCTATTCAAATCGGTGAAATCGCTAAAGAATTTGACTGTATGTTTTATGAAGAACCAGTTAACTACTTAAATCATTCGTTACATGCCAAAGTGGCAGATAAAGTATCAGTGCCAATTGCCGGTGGCGAGCGTTTATATAATCGTTGGGGTGTGCGCCCTTACTTAGAAGATCAAAGTATTAATGTATTACAGCCAGATATCGGTTTATGTGGTGGTTTTACTGAAACTAAAAAAGTGTGTGATTACGCTGATATTTTTGATGTACGTATTCAGGCTCACGTCTGTGGCGGCCCCGTTGCAACCGCAGCATCATTACATTTAGAAACGGCTATTCCAAATTTCTTAATTCATGAGCATCACACTTATGCAATTAAAAAGTGGAACCGTGAGTTATGCTTGCAAGATCCACAGCCTAAAAATGGTTTCTTTGAAGTGTCTGAAGAGCCGGGTATTGGTATTGAACTTAACGACGAAATAGTGATGCGCTCTCAGCGTGTTGAGATCAAATAAAATCATAGGCTACGAGCTATGAATAGCGAGCTAATTCCTGCTCGCTATTCATTAAATTTATCTACTTTGACCTTTGCAAATTTAAAACTATTTCTTACTAATTCAAAGCGTTAAAATTTTCCTAGCACCTAGATATCATTCACCTTACATTGTACATCCGGTAGCGGCTCGGTGGCTTTGCTATCGAGATGACGTACAAAGCATAGGTTGTTTTTTATCAGTAATTCAAAACGGTCTGGCATGTTTAGCTGTTTACCCATAATAGGGTTGCCAAGCTCGTCGGTTTTAGTGACGTTATCAACGACCATCAAGCTGCGCTTCATAAACACATCATTAGCTACTGCAATCTTCTCTGAGCGCATTAGGCGAGCAATTCCTTGAGCAATCAGTTCACCTTGTGGCTCTATTAGTAATGCATGCTGTAATTTTGGTGTTGGTTTTTCATTTTGTACAGAGCAGCCGCAGATCAAGAGCGCGGCTAGTATTGATGATGAACATTCTTTTAGCATAACAATTCTGCCTTGAGTTTAATGCTAACGCTTAATGCGAAGGCAGTATTTTATTTTGCTCAGCAAGAGATCCAGCCCGCGTATCTAATACTGTTGGGGTGTCACCAAAGCGTGCAGGTGCAAAACCTTGCTTACTGGCTATTGAACTGGCTGCTGGACAACTACCATTATCACGATAACCCAACGCGGCTTTTAGTACCGCTTCTTCAGGATCGCCTAACTGGTGGCTAAAGTCATCAGCAACGGCGCAACCGGCTATGCGTACTGGTAAGCGGGCATTATCAGTGGTGTTTTGCGGCGCAAAACCATCTGAATATTCACCAAAACCTTTATTGTTTTCGCCAGTAAATTGAATGCTAAAGTAAGTCGTATCGCAGTTATCGGTGGGATAAAAACCGTATGGTTTACCGCAGGTACCAGAGCCAATTTGAATTACCTCAATATCTGCACCGCGTAAGCCATTTATTATCGCTTCGCTGGCAGAGCAAGTGCTGGCGGTAGTTAACAAGTACACGCGTTCTAAATTTAAGGTTGGTAATGGCGTGCCAACAACTAGAGCAGGATTATCAGCAAAACCAACAAACTCATTGGTAAACATGACGGGTTTTAAGCGTTGTCCTGTTACTGGATTAAATGTTGGGTGTTGATCGTTAAAAATGGTTTTTTCGAAAATTTTACCGTTGGTATTCGCGGGGCCTGCGATCATATAAGCAACTTGACTAGCCATTTGTAAAAAACCACCGCCATTGTAACGAATATCAATAATTAGGTCAGTGACATTACTTGCTTTGAGATTATTAAAGGCATCATAAAGCGGTTTTTCAGCAATTGCATTGTGGCTATTAAATTGAAAGTAACCAACAGTGCCATCAGCTAAGGTCTTCACGTTTGTGACTGGCCTAGAAGTAATCGTTTGCGAGTTTAAAATAACTTCGCGGGTTTCATCGGTATTTATATCTTTGAATACAAAGCTGGTGCTTTTACCAACTTTAGTTGGATATAAACCTGCGTTGAGGGTATCTACTTCAGCTTGCGTATTGGCATTGATAAAATCAACACCATCGATTTCTAAAATCTCAAAGCCGCGGGCAAGATTTTGCGCACTTGCAGGTGAGTTAGGTTCTGTATAGCTGATCACACCTTGGCGTGGTGCTGTAGGGCTTATTAATTTAACGTTAAAACCATAGCCGAAGGTTACCCCTGATTGGCTTTGGGCTCTCCATTGTGCGGTCGGCAGACTGGAGTGAAAGTTATCTTTGTTTGCGCCTGACTCGGTAATTTGCTCGGTTTTTAGTAATTTAAAATATTCACTTACAGCAGGGGTCAGCGCTGGATCACGATCGATAATTTCGTCATACCAAAGATAGGTTTCGTTACTCCATGATCGCAGCCAGTGCTTTTCGTTTAATACTTGGCATTGTTGATAAAAGTTACTAGAGGGCTGAAATACACCTTGCGTCCAATTGATACTGCTACCAGTGTCGCCACCACCATTGCTGTTGTTGTCGGTCATTGTACTACCGCCACCACAGCCAGAAAGAAACGCTAGAAAAGAAACATTGAAAAACCCAATAGTGAGCTTTTGAATAGAAGAGATAGCCATGATGATGCTCTGTTTTTATACAATATAACTCAATATAGCGGTTTTTTATTAAACTTGGTAGCAGTGCTGAGCATTTTTGTAGCTGAGTTTTTGCCATAAATTATGAGTGTTACAAAGCTCAAAATGGTTTGACCAACGCTGTTGATAACTCGCGTTGATTTGACATACAGGGAAATTACTAGCAAACATAACGCGGTGCTGGCCAAAGTGCTGCAGGATAAAGTTAAAACACTGCTGTTGCTGAGCTTGCATCTGCGCAGTGAGTAGCTCAAAGCCTGAAAATTTAATCCAGCAGTTAGGTAGTTGCGCTAATTGGCTGATCCCATGCTGCCAAATTGACAGATTATTGGGTAAACCCGCATGGTTTATTATTAATTGTAAATGCGGAAGTTGTTGGCAGTAGTTGATTAGCTGTTGGGTAATTGTAAGCTTTTCAACTTCAAATTGAGCTTCAAATATCAGCTGCTTACTGGCTAATAGCGCTAAGTTATCATGGCATGTAGCATCGCTTAAGCGCATGGCATCAGCGCCTTCGGTGATATCTCTAATGCCCACTAAGCTTAGGTGTGATAAAGCGGTAATTGCATTATTAAAATCGTCGGGATGACTGTTAATATTGGCAAAGCTGATAGCTTTATAATTGTGGCCACTTAAGTGCTCAGCTAGCCAGTGCAGTTCATTGATGGGGTGCTGGTTATCAAAGCCTGCTTCAATGTGTACTAGGCCAGCAATTTCAAACTGACTTATATGCTGTAATTGGTTAACACTTATGGGCGCTTTAATCGTATCTAAATTTGGCCAAGGCACAGGATTGTTACCTTGTAGCCAATCATATTGCCCTTGGACTAAATTAAAAAAGTGTACGTGGGGGTCAATAATACGTTCACTCATTGCGCGGTGTAACCACCGTCAATGGTTTGCAAACTGCCGGTAATAAAGCTGGCATCATCACTGGCTAAAAACGTAACCAATGCTGCGACTTCATCAGCTTGGCCTAATCGTCCGAGTGGCTGTAATGCGCCTTCTTCGGCAACTATAGTGGCTTTGTCGGCGCCACTACGAGCACAATATGCGTCGATAGCATTATGAAAAAGCGGTGTTTCTATGGTGCCTGGGCACACTGCATTGGTGCGAATATTAAACTGGGCATAATCCAATGCGGTGGTTTTTGCCATTGAGGCTAACGCATGTTTGGTCAGGTTATACGCAAACGAGTTGTTTTTAGCTATGATGGCTTGATCTGAGGCAATTAAAATAATTGCCCCATTTTGTTGCGCTTTCATGCTTGGTAACACGCTTTGAATTGCCGCGTAGGCACCTTTTACATTAAGAGCAAACAAGCTATCGAAGGTTGCTTCGTCAGTGTCTTCAATTGTCGCGCTTAGATGACGGCCGGCATTCGATACCAACACATCTATACATTTGCCATTACTGGCAATTTTTGCAATAACCGTTTTTACTGCGCTAACATCACTCACATCGCAGTGGTGCCAAGTGCCTAAATTTGCAGGTTCTAGATCAAGGTTATGTACTTGGTAACCATTATTTAGAAAACGCTTTACAACAGCAAGACCTATACCTTTACTGCCGCCTGTAACGATAGCAACCTTTGACATGGAATTTCCTTAGTGGTTGTGACCACAACCGCCTTCGCTATGGACATGGCCGTGTGATACTTCTTCGCTGGTTGCTTCACGTACGCTAAGTACTTGCACATCAAACGTTAGAGTTTTGCCTGCAAATGGGTGGTTTAAATCACAATCAGCATTGAAACGACCTACTTTCACGATCGTTACTTGATGACGGCCTTGATTAGAGCTAACCATTGCTGTCATACCTGGCTTCCATACTTTAGTGTCACCTTGAAGGTGTTTAAGAGGAATACGTTGAATAAGATCATCAACACGTTCACCGTAAGATTCACTCGGTGTAAGTGTCACGCTGAAGCTATCGCCAGCAGCCTTGCCTTCAAGAGCCGTTTCAAGACCTGGAAGCATACCTTCCAAACCATGAATATAGGTTAGCGGCTCACTGCCAGTACTTGTTTCTAGTTGCTCGCCCGCTTCACTTAATGTGTAGTGAAATTCAACTGCCGAGTTTTTGCTAATTTGCATGCCGATCTCTTTAATTTAACTGTAATGAAAAGCTAATTTTACGCTAAATAAGCCGGATTATAAACTACTGGTTCGGTTAGTGTGGTTGCTTTAAGGTTCTTGCAAGCTCTGAAAGTAAACCTTCGTCATGCAATTGTGACACGGCCTTTGTTGCTTGCGGCAAATGTAGCACCAGCTGCGTGCCAGGCGTTAAAATACTCGAGGCACTAAGTTTATTCCACCGGGCTAAATCACTATGCGGCACATCATAAAGTTGGCTAATTCCCCAGATAGTATCACCAGGCTTTACCTGATATTGAATAGCGATAGTGGGGATCGCTATTTCAGTTTGTTCAAGGTAAGGACTGATTTTATAATTGATAGTTAACGAGTCTGGCATGGTGCGAGGTTGGCCAACCATCAATGCTTCACCAATACCAATTAAATTAGAGGTTTTGTTATTCATCGCTTTTAGTTTGTTAACTGATAATCCAAAACGACGAGCAATCGAGTACAAAGTATCATTTTTTTTCACTGTATATTCGCCAGTGAAATTATTTTTAAAGAACTGGCTGCTTAATAAGCTTTGCTGTTGCAGTGGTAGTAATAAAGTATGGGGACCATTAGGTGAGCTTTGGTTTTTTAAATAGCCAGGGTTGAGTTTGTGTAGTTGGCTGCGACCAATACCAGATAAATTGGCAATCACCGAAAAATCAAATTGCTGGCCAACGTTAAGCTCAGTTGTAAGGGCTTTGTTGGCAAGTTTAGGGCGGTATAGTCCGTGCTGAGGGTTTTGTATTAAGTAGCTTAATGCCATTAGCTTTGGCACGTATTCAGAGGTTTCTTTGGGTAATTTCAACGACCAGTAATCAGTGCTTTTGCCGCGCTTTTTATTTTCTGCGATGGCGCGCTTTACACGTCCTTCGCCACTATTATAAGCCGCTAATGCATGTAGCCAGTCGCCATCAAAGCGCTTATGTAAATACTCTAAATAGGCCAAAGCTGCATCTGTTGAAGCGAGAACATCTTTGCGCCCGTCATACCATTGATCTGATTTTATACCGAAATGATGAGCCGTCGCACCGACTAATTGCCATACCCCAACAGCTTGTTCTGATGAGCTAATAGTCGGGCGAAAGTCACTTTCTACAAAAGGCAATAAGGCTAATTCCATGGGTAACTTACGTTGTTCTATTTTACTAACAATATGATAAAGATAAGGCGCAGCCCGGGCACTGACAATCTGTAAGTATTTGGGTTGCTTGGTATACCAGAGAATCCGTTTATTTAGTGCTTTGTTTAAGTATATGTTAATGGTTAGATTGTTGGCTATATGTTGCCATAAATCGTCATTACGAGTGTGCGCTTGAGGTGATGTAGCGGCTTGTTGCGCTGGAGCTGTTAATGTTATTTTTTGTTTTTTATGCTTGGTATCTGTGGGCTGTGCTGAGCTATTTGATGACGGTTTAAGGTGATTAAAAATAACCGGAGCTTGCACAGTATCACTTGGCGCTAAATGTGGTTCAGTTGTTTGGCAACCAGATAGTAAGATTAAAGTCACAAACAGGGCAAAGAGGTAACAGCGCATAAAAATCACTAAATTAATATCCTTTTAAAAGTCTAGCACATCCGTGTGCGAGCGCTATTTTGACTGTTTAACTCGTTTAAGTCCAGCCTCTAGAAACAACGGGTAAGCTTTTCGTGCTATCTCATCAACTTGGTAGTCTTTCGCAAACTGCTGATTAAAGCTTTGCTGTAATTGCACTAAATCTTGCTCTGGGTAGTTTGTTACATGCTGTTGTATCGCGTGCAAAAAGTTTAATGGTTGCTGTAAATCGTCTCGTTTTAGTACGCTTCCGTGGCCAGGAAGGATTATCTTGATGCGCTGATCTGAGTGAAGTTGCGTGAGTATCTGCAACCAGTTATTAAAATTACCATGGCCGGGATAAGGCAGCCAATCAACCACATCAGCACCGACTAAAATGCGATGATTTTCGGCGCTGAGAGTTAAATCACCATTAGTATGGGCTTGGTGTGCGTTAATAGTGACCGGGTAGTTGCCAAGTTCAATGGTTAAGCTATCAACAACGTAAGTTTGTGGTGGTTGTAGTTGATATTGGCGCCATCGTAATAATCGCTGCTTAGCTAAGTTGAGTTTGTTTTGCCAGTGCTGTTGTTGCGCTTCGGGCTGCTGGGCTAAACGCTGTAAACTCAATTCTATACTTTTTTCATAACTATCAAGTTTATTAGTATAGGTTTGTTGGAGTTGACTAAATTCAGTAGCAAGTTGTTGATGGACAATTAATTGAGCATCAGGGAAATGATGCTGCAAAATAGCCATGCCCAGTAAATGGTCGTCGTGGAAGTGACTAGCAACTAAGTAACACAAAGGGGTTTTTAAGGTGCTTTTTAGTTGCTTAACGGTTGCTTCAACAGCGGCAAAGTCGCCACTGGCATCAAACATTAGCGCGCATTTATCACCTTCAATGAGCACTTGGTTTGAGTCATAAAAGCGTAGGGCTCGTTGCTGCTCTAAAAATTGTACGTTAGGGGAGATTGTTTGCCACTGTGTTGCTGCAACAGCAGAGCGGGGTGCAACAAGACTAAAGCTTAGCAATAAAAGTGCAGTTAACTGAGTGGGGATATAAAAAGGGTGAGTCATAACCGTATTGCCAAAATAGAGAAAATAAAATAGGCAAGTTAGCTGATTTTGTTTTTAATTGATACTGGAATCCACGAGATAATAAAAAAAGCGCGAGTGCGCTTTTTTTATTCGGCTGACGATTGCCCTAAGTAAGCACTGAGCTTATCGATGAGTTGATCCTGCTGCTGTTGGGTAACGCTTTGCTGTGTTTTTGCTTCGAGTAACTCATGGCTAATATTCAAGGCTGCCATTAATAAGGCTTTTTGATCATTGCGCACTGTTGAGCGCTGCTTCATTTTATCAACCAAATCATTTAAGTATTTGGCTGATGCAATGAGTGCATCCTCTTGCCCAGCTGGGCAAGCAAATTGCTGCTCTTTACCAAGCAACTCAACTGTGACTCGCTGGTTTTGCAGCTCAGACATTAGTTAGCCTGTTGGGCGCTTTGTAGCTTCTCAAGTAAACCCGTTAAAGTTGTGCTGGTGTCTTTTTGTTTTTCTTCACTTTCAAGTACTTCAAGTTGAAGAATTTCATTTTCATCGATTAGCTTACTATTTTTATCTTTAAGCTCGCTAACCTGAGTTTGTAGCTGTGAATTTTGGCTAATTAATTGGTCGATCAATTGTTCTAGTTGAGAAAGGGTATCGTTATTCATAAAGGCGCTCATAAAACTGTGATTATTGTCATGCAAATGTAAAGCAAAGTTGCTTTATATGCCAGCATTTACGTGTGTTTTGGCTGATTTTTATTTAATGTTAATAAGCTGTTCAGGCTAGCGACTAATTTGTTCATAAGTGGTTCACTTAATGGCCAGCAATTTATGACCCTTGGCGTTTTATGTTGTAGAATATAACTAACTTCAATGAGTTTATTTAAGCGAAATTATATTATGCTCAGTTACAGACACTCATTTCATGCTGGAAACCCAGCCGATGTCGTTAAACATTTGGTATTAGCTCAGGTATTAAGTTACCAGACGCTCAAAGATAAGCCATTGGACTATATCGATACTCACTCAGGAGCTGGCTTTTTTGAATTAGCCAGTGCTGATGCACAAAAAACGCAAGAATACCTTAATGGCATTGCTAAGCTTTATCAACATCGCAGTGAGCATCAGGAACTAAATGATTATATTGATTTAATTAAATCATTTAATGACACAGAACAATTAGCTTTTTATCCGGGCTCGCCGAAAATTGCTGAGCATTTCTTGCGTCGCCAAGACAAAGGTTGGTTTTTTGAACTACATCCGCGAGATTTGGCATTACTACAAGAAAACATGAGCGGTAAGCGCTCAATTCGTGTCCGCGGCGAGGATGGCTTTACGGGCCTAGTGGGGTTATTACCCCCCGCTTCGCGTAGAGCATGTGTACTCATTGATCCACCTTATGAAATTAAAGACGATTACGACACTGTGGTAACAACATTAACGAAGGCTTATCAACGCTTTGCTACTGGCACTTACATGATTTGGTATCCGGCGGTCGACAGAGAAAGAATTGAGCGTATGGAAGAGGGATTGATTGCTTCAGGTATGCGTAATATTCAGTTATTTGAATTGGCGACTGAAGCAGATACTGACGTGCATGGCATGACTGCATCGGGGATGATAGTGATTAATCCACCGTGGAAGTTAAAACAAACTATGGATAAGGTATTACCTGAACTAGTTAACTTATTAAGCGATTCATCAGGCTTTTATCGCAGCGAACAATTAGTTGCCGAATAAACATCGAAACGCCCAGTTTACTGGGCGTTTAATTACAGAGAGTGATTAGAGTTAATTAAAATACACGGCTTTAAATGTTGCCAGTACTTTACCTTGCTTATCTTTTAAGGTGAGTGATTCACCATTAATATTCCACGTCGCAGTATTTTCTAGTACGCCAGACATTGCAGTTTCTTGTTCCATACCTTGAGAGCACATTTTTCTAGTACTAGCTTGCGGGCTGAATGTCAGTGCTTGTTGATCTACTTGATAACTACCAGCAAAATTATTGCAGCCTAAAAAGCCATGGCTTTTGTTATCTTTACTAAATTGAATAAAGGGTTCTTTTGTTTCAACAGTGACTTGCACGCCATTTATAGTAACAGCTTTAAAATACGTATTTACTAAATCGACATTGGGCTTTTGCGGCGCAACTTTAGACACGACGACTTCAAAAGATGCTTGTTGTGATTGCTCAAATGGATTGTTATGTGTAGTGCTTACATATAATAGTTGGTCTTGATTGGTGATCCGTGCCATCAAACTATAGCGATGACGTTGAGCAATTTTTCTTGTGTCATAACTAAGCTCTACCGTGTAAGGTGGTGCGCCATTGATATCAATAGTTTGTTGACTAATTATTTCTGCTTCAGTATCCATCTTTGACACATCAGCTAAAGTCACTGTGAGTTGTGATCCCGGACGTAGCATACTACGATCAAGGTAGCTAACTTGAGTTGTTAAAGTGGCCATAGCTGCATCATCAGTCATCTGTTTAGTTGGCTCAGATTGATTTTGGCATCCTGAAAGCACAACAGCACTACTGGCTAATAGACTAATACCAACAATCGATTTTAAAATTGCATTTGGTTTGTGTAATAGCATGGCTTATTCCTTGATGTAATTAAATCGGTGAATTCTTAATTACTATAAGTGTACGGGGTAGTTACTTAATCATAGCTTAATTATTCTAAGTTGTTATTTAATAACAAAAAAGGCGCATAAATGCACCTTTTTGTAGGCAGAGATATATTTACTTCTTCACAAACTTGGTCAAAATAACAATGCGCTGACCGTCAACACGTCCTTCAATATGTTCAGGGTTGCTGGTTAAGCCGATATTACGCACAGCAGTACCACGTTTAGCCGTTAAGCTACTGCCCTTAACATCTAAATCTTTAATAAGTGTGACTGTATCGCCGGCTTGCAGTACCACGCCGTTGCTATCAACATGTTTAATATCATCATTTTCAGCAAGTACTTTTTTAGCCCATGCTAACGTATCTTCTTCAAGATAGATCATGTCTAGCGCATCTTGTGCCCAGCCATTATCAGCAGCTAAACGGGTTAGCATACGGTACGCCACCACTTGTACCGCAGGTGTTTGGCTCCACATGCTATCGTTTAAACAATGCCAATGAGTAGGGGTAATATCAGTGGTGCCTTCAACTTGGTCTTTACACGTTTGGCAAGTATAAATACATTTATCTGAATGAGCTTCAGTGACAGGTGGCACTTCGTATACAGAAAGGTTTTCAGTTGCAGTACATAGCTCACATTGGTTATTACTGCGTTCAACTAAGGCTTGTTCAATGCTCATATCAAGGCTCTTTTGGGGGTTAACAGAAAAGTAAGCCCTTATTATACTCAATCATCAGTCAAATTAGAACTTATCCATTATTTTAGTGTGGGTATAGTGAAAACTTTGACTTTACAGATGGTTTGCAGACATTCAATAAAAGGAGCATTATTACTTACAAGTTTAGGCAAGGCGCAAAAACCTTACTATACTGAGTACATAAAATAACAACAATTTAGCTGGCAAGAGTCACTATAGTTATTAGCAGGAAATAATATGCTTAATACGCAGATAACCGCCGAGGTGCCAAAACTTGTTACACAATACATTGCCAGGCAGCCTATTTTTGATGCTGAAACAGGCATTTATGCATACGAATTACTGTATCGAGATTCGATAAATAACGCATTCCCTATTGGCACAACAGATGGTCAGGCTACTGGGCGGCTGTTTTTTAACGCTTTAATGCTTATTGGTATAAATAAACTTACTGCGAACCAACGCGCTTTTATAAACCTATCTTCAGATGCCCTGTTAGATGATTTCCCTAAATTATTGCAACCAGATAGCGCAGTAATAGAAATCGTTGAACGAGCCGACAACATTGATAAAGTGACCAGTCGAGTTACGGCTCTAAAAAAAGATGGCTATACTTTTGCTCTCGATGATTATGATGGAGATGAAAAATGGGAGCCACTATTACATTTAGTTGATTATATAAAGCTTGAAGTTGAAGAGCCCATCATTAAAACCAATATGCTGTTAAAAAAGCTTAAACGCCGTTTTCCTGATGTAAAAATCATAGTTGAACGAATTGAAACGCACGAACAATTTATGTTGCTAAAAAGTGCCGGCTGCGATTACTTTCAAGGCTTCTTTTTCGCGCGTCCAGAAATGCTCAGCTACCATAATGTTGAGCCATCTAAATTTGCTGTTTTTGATTTGCTGCGCTGTACGTCGCGCCCAGATCTCGATTTTGATGAAGTCCACCAGCGGGTATCTAAAGACGTCGGTTTAACTGCTCGTATTCTTAAATTAGTGAATGCACGCTCTGGTAACCAAAATTTAGTGATCACCTCTATTTCACAAGCGGTTATTTATTTAGGTGAAGATGCAATTCGTCAATTTGTAAGAGTGTTGGCCCTTAGTGAACTAGGGGTTGATAAACCTAGTGAACTAACTAAGTTGGGGTTAACTCGTGCGCATTTCATGCAGTTAATGCTAGAGCCTGGCGGTAAGGAAATGTCTCAGCGTGGTTACTTAGTTGGCTTGATGTCAGTGCTCGATGCTATTTTAAATATGGAACTGGATGTTATCGCAAAAGAGTTTTGTTTAGGCGATGATTTATCGAGTGCACTGCTTAATTTTAACGGTATGTTAGGTGCTACTTTGCAGTTAGCTCGCGCGGTAGAGGAAGATAATTGGCCATTAGCAGTTAAATTGTTAGAAACTATTCGCCCAGCTTCTCCCATTGATATTGTTTATAATGCCATGCTCGTAGCACGCCAATACGGCGATGAGGTTTTAGCCTCAATTATTGAAGATACTTAATACCTTGAGTATGATGCGTCATCATCAATATACTTTAAAAGACGACTATGCGTTTATTACTGCCGATCATGACTATTTTAATTGCTCTGGCGTTGTTATTACCTGGTGTTACTCAGCCTGTGCTAACCCTTGAGGGGAAAATTGATAAATCAAAGCTCGCCAAAACGGGCATTGCTATGATTGCTGATGAAGGTGACCGTCATACCCGCAGTATGTTAATGATGGCATCGAGCATGTTGGGCCTTGATGAACTCGAAGGTGAAATTAGTGCTTATAAAAAAACACGGAGCATTTGGGGCACGGTTAACGAACTTGCCAATAATAAAAATTACCTAGTCGCAGCATTGGTAGCATTGTTTTCAATTGTGGTGCCAGCTTTAAAACTGTTGATGCAATTAGTTTATTGTTTAATACCGATGAACAAATTAAAGCATATACTCGGTCAAGTTATACAAGGCTTGAGTAAATGGAGCATGGTAGATGTTTTTGTCATTGCTTTGATTGTGGCTTACCTTGCTGGTAACGCCGATGGCCAGATGGGGGAATTGATCAACATGCATGCCGAATTTGGTACAGGTTTTTGGTACTTTACCGGTTATTGCTTATTTGCCATCGCCGCCAGCAGCTTAATTAAAGTTACGCCAAAAAATAGTTAAACGTTTGTGTTAACTAAATAGTTATCATAAACTTCGCTAGAACCTAGAACCTAGAACCTAGAACCTAG
>NZ_JACJEQ010000026.1:0-57767 GCF_014164125.1 Pseudoalteromonas sp. SG44-8
CTTTTATCAAAAAATTATATGAGTGAGCTTTCGCCCACCCTAGCCATTCTATTAATACCAATTACATTAAATTAGTTAGCTATTTAATTCGCTATGATAATCATATTTTTAATAAAATGAGAATTCTTAACTGATTTCACCGCTAATCGCATATTTTAATACCCAATGCTTTACCGGTCCGGTTTTATTTGCCATTTTCAAAAACTGACTGCGTGCCCACTGCAATGGAGTTAGTTGATTAGAAAAACCAAAATAACAAGCGTCCATCATACTCATCATTAACAAATTTGCTTTGCGTCTAGTTTGCTCATATTGTTTAAGATATTGTGCAGCACCTATATCGTCTGCATTTTTTAATATATCAGCAAGTGCTACGACATCTTGAAAACCTAAGTTAACCCCTTGCCCAGCGAGCGGATTAATCGTATGCGCTGCATCACCAACCAACACGATACGGCCATCTGAATAGCTGTTGGCATGTTGGCGGGCTAACGGAAAAACAGCATGCTCTATGATATCAAAGTCCCCAGCTAAGGGCGGGAAATGTGCAAGCAGTTGCTGTTTTAATTCGCTTGCTGAGAGTTGCTGCCATTGCTTTAACTGCTTTGCATCGTGGTAACAAATTAAATTGGCGTATGGCGCCTGCATAGGTAAAAAAGCTACCGGACCTGTGGGCTTAAACTGCTGCCATGTTTTTACTTGTTGCGCAGCGTCTAGTTTTATTAATACTCCCATACAATGCTGGCCATATTGCCAACCCGTAACACCAATACCTGCCTGTTGACGTAATAACGATTGCCCACCATCTGCAGCAACAACTAAATCAGCTGTATATTGCTGCTCACCATAATGCAATGTCACTTGCTGTTCGCTTTGCTCAATTGCGGACAATGATTGAGGTGTTTCAATCACTTCGATATTGTGCTGTGCAAACTGTTGCCAGATACTCGCTTGAATTAAATTATTTTCAATTAAGTGGCCTAAATGAGTGGTATTAATATCGTGACAATCAAACAAAAGGTTATCGCCCGTTCGTTCAAACGCTTCGAGCTGTTGATATGGGGCATGTCGATGCACTCGTAAAATAGGCATAGCGCCTAAGTCATCTAATAAGTTTTCTGAAAAACGATTGATAGCAGATACACGAATATCAACTTTTTCACTTGCCAATACAGCATCAGCATCAATTATCTGCTGCTCAATCACTGTTACTTGGCATCCTTGTTTAGCGAGTTTAACTGCTGTGGCTGCACCAACCATGCCGCCGCCAACAACAATAACCTTGTTTTTCATCATTTTTAGTCACTAATTTGGTTATTTTCAGTGCGCTTGATTGTATCGTACTTCTGTTTACAAGTGCGAGTGAGTTTCATCTTAATCAACCATAAAACGCACTTTGTTTGACTTCAATTCACAAACATAAAAACTATACTTGGATCTAGACGGGTATCCAGCTAAAATACGCGTCCTTTAAGTAAGCGAAAGTGCCGCTTATCCTGTTTAGCGCACAACCGTGCCACTACCGAATTGAAAACGAGGCTATATTTCAATGAGTAAAAAGCTGCATATTAAAACCTGGGGTTGTCAGATGAATGAATACGACTCTCAGAAAATGGCTGATCTTCTCGATGCAACCAACGGCTACCAGTTAACTGATGAAGCTGGGGATGCAGATGTTATCCTACTCAATACCTGTTCAATTCGCGAAAAAGCGCAGGAAAAAGTATTCCATCAACTAGGCCGTTGGAAATTACTCAAAGATGACAAACCCGATCTGATCATCGGTGTTGGTGGCTGTGTTGCGTCACAAGAGGGCGATTCAATTCGCCAACGCGCACCATTTGTTGACGTTATTTTTGGCCCTCAAACATTGCACCGTTTACCTGAAATGATCAAACAAGTGCAAGGTAACAAAGGCAGCTCTGTGGTTGATATTTCATTCCCAGAGATTGAAAAGTTTGACCGTTTACCAGAGCCAAAAGCAGACGGTCCTTCTGCATTTGTATCTATTATGGAAGGGTGCTCTAAATACTGTACCTTCTGCGTAGTACCTTACACGCGCGGTGAAGAAGTCAGCCGCCCGCTTGATGATGTATTATTAGAAATTGCTCAACTTGCAGAGCAAAATGTTCGTGAAGTAAACCTACTAGGTCAAAACGTAAATGCTTATCGCGGCGAAACTCACGATGGTGAAATTTGTTACTTCTCAGATTTAATTCGTTATGTTGCAGCTATCGACGGGATTGACCGTATTCGCTACACCACGTCGCACCCGGTAGAGTTTACACCAGACATCATTGACGCTTATGCCGACGTACCTGAATTAGTCGATCACTTACATTTACCTGTACAAAGCGGTTCGGATCGTATTCTTAATTTAATGAAACGTGGTCACACTGCTATTGAGTACAAATCAACGATTCGTAAATTACGTAAAATTCGCCCTAATTTAAGTATGTCGTCAGATTTTATCATTGGTTTCCCAGGTGAAAGCGCCGCTGACTTTGAAGCGACGATGAACCTTATCAATGATATTGGTTTTGATATGAGCTTTAGCTTTATCTACAGCGCACGCCCGGGTACGCCAGCGGCTGATTTGCCTGATGATGTCAGCGAGCAAGAAAAGAAAGAGCGTTTATACCTACTACAAAACCGTATTACTCAAATGGCGCAACAGATCAGTCGTCAAATGTTTGATACTGAACAACGCATCCTAGTTGAAGGTCCATCCAAGAAAAATCCGATGGAGCTACGTGGCCGTACTGAAAACAACCGCGTAGTAAACTTTATCGGCCCACACACAGTGATCGGTCAGTTTGTTGATGTACGTATAACTGAGGCACTGCCAAACTCTTTACGCGGTGACTTAATTCGTACAGAATCCCAAATGAACTTACGCCGTGCGGTTGCTCCTGCTGATATTTTAAGTAAAGCAGCACAACCAGAGCCGCAAGCCACCCCTGATGAATTAGGTGTTGCAACTTTCGTTCCTTAGGCGAAACTTACTGTGCCAGCCTCGCTGGCACATCAAAACAGGAAGCAATTTTGAGTAATCAATTAAAAAAATTAGAGATTTATTTAGAACCCTCCGACAACAAACGTCTTTCATCTTTATGTGGCCCGTTTGACGAAAACATCAAACACATTGAACGCCGCTTAGGTGTTGAAATTACTCATCGCGATAACTATTTTAAAATCACCGGTAAAACCACCAGCGCGTTTGCAGCGATGGAAATCCTCAAAGACTTATATGTCGAAACTCAGCCAGTACGCGGTGTTATTACTGAAATTGAAGCAAATACCGTACATTTAGCCATTAGTGAGTCAAATGCATTAGAGCAAGATGAGCTAAACGAATATGGCAAAGAGGTGATGATCAAAACTCGTCGTGGCGTAATAAAACCACGTAACGACAATCAAGGTCATTATGTATCGAATATATTTCGTCACGATATCACCTTTGGTATAGGGCCTGCTGGCACAGGTAAAACCTACCTAGCTGTCGCCGCAGCAGTTGATGCTTTAGAGCGTCAAGAAATACGGCGTATTTTATTGACCCGCCCTGCTGTTGAAGCCGGTGAAAAACTGGGTTTTTTACCAGGTGATTTAAGTCAGAAAATCGACCCATACCTGCGCCCATTGTACGATGCCTTATTTGAAATGCTCGGCTTTGAAAAAGTCGAAAAGCTGATGGAACAAAATGTCATTGAAGTCGCTCCACTTGCCTTTATGCGTGGTCGCACACTTAACGATGCCTTTATTATTTTAGATGAAAGCCAAAATACCACGGTTGAACAAATGAAAATGTTCTTAACCCGAATTGGTTTTAATTCAAAAGCAGTGATCACTGGCGACATTACCCAAGTAGATTTACCCCGTGGTGCGCGCTCAGGGCTTCGTCACGCCATTGAAGTACTTAGCGATGTAGACGAAATAAGCTTTAACTTCTTCCAATCACAGGACGTGGTACGCCACCCTGTCGTGGCACGTATTGTTGAAGCCTACGAACGTAACGATGAAGCAGAACGACTCAAACGCGCCGAAAAACAACGTGCTAAAGACTTGCTCGCAAACCAAGAGCAAGCGCAACCTTCGACTAAAGAGTGATGCCGTGAACACTGAACTTGATTTACAAATAGCCTGCGAGTTTGATAACTTGCCTAGTCTTGAGCAGTTTGCGCTGTGGGCTAATAAAGTGCTTAGTCAATACCGTGATGAATCAGAGCTGAGTATTGTTATTGCTGATGAAGAGCAAAGCCAACAACTCAATAATGACTACCGTGGTAAAGATAAACCAACCAATGTGTTGTCGTTTGAATTTGAAGCGCCAGCAGGTATAGAGCTACCTTTGGTGGGTGATTTAGTTATTTGCCCAGCCATAGTGTTAGCTGAATCAATAGAGCAAGAAAAGTCATTTCATGACCACTTTGCCCATATGGTGATCCACGGATGCTTGCATTTACTTGGATTTGACCATATAAAGGATGAAGATGCGACAGAAATGGAAAGCATTGAAAAGCAATTGCTTGCCGAATTAGGCATAGCAGACCCATATCGGGACGATATTTAAATTTACGGAGCAAGTAGACGCAATGAGCGACGATAACTCGCAGACTAGCCAGGGTTCTTCTGGCAAGACCTGGTTGGGTAGAATTACCCAAATGTTGCAAGGGGAACCCCAGAATAGAGAAGAGCTGGCTGAAGTAATTGCCGATGCGCAAGTTCGGGATGTCATTGATCCTGAAACCAAAGAGATGATCGAAGGTGTGCTCGGTGTGTCAGAGTTAAAAGTGCGAGATATTATGATCCCGCGCTCACAAATGATCACGCTCGAAGTGGAAGCGCCACTAGAAGAACTCATTCCAATGATGGTCGATTCAACGCATTCACGTTTTCCAGTGGTGTGTGAAGATAAAGACCACATTGAAGGCATTTTACTAGCAAAAGATCTATTACCACTGATCCTCAATAAAGATGATCTACTGCCATCATTACGTGATTATTTACGCCCAGCCGTTGTTGTGCCTGAAAGTAAGCGTGTTGATACGCTACTTAATGAGTTTCGCCAACAGCGTTACCATATGGCGTTAGTAATTGATGAATACGGCGGTGTATCTGGTTTAGTAACCATAGAAGATATTCTTGAGCTCATCGTCGGTGAAATTGAAGATGAACACGACGAAGAAGAGCAACTAGATATTCGTCAACTTGCAAAGCATGTGTTTGTTGTTCAAGCACTTACTCCTGTTGATGATTTTAACGAATATTTTAAAACTGGCTACAGCACGCAAGACGCTGATACCATCGGTGGTACTGTTTTACACGCCTTTGGGCATATGCCTGGCCGTGGTGAAATAATTGATATAGATGGCTTACAATTTAAAGTAACCAATGCCGATAATCGTCGATTATTGCAATTACAGGTTACAGTGCCAAAGGCTGATGATAACGACAGTGAAGACACTTCTGACTAACTGCCTGCATTTAGCAAAAGATAAAAAAGCATGGCTCGCACTGGTTGCGGGCCTCTTTTTAACCTTGTGTTATGCCCCTTTTGAGATTTGGCCCCTCACGTTCGCCTGTTTAGCATTAGCGATATACAGTACCCACACACATAATTCTGGGCAGCAATATGGCAAACTAGCCAGTAAACGCGCCGCCAAATATGGTTTTATATTTGGCCTCGGTTGGTTTGGCGCAGGTATCAGTTGGGTGCATGTCTCCATTGCCACCTTCGGCGGTATGCCACTGGTAGCCTCAGTGTTACTGATGGTGCTGTTATGTGCTTATTTAGCTATCTACCCGGCTTTAGCCTTTATGTTTGCCACACGCTTTGCCAGCGGCCCTAGTAGCTACGGTTTATTATTACTCTCAGGCTTTGCTGTCACCGAATACTTACGCGGTGTGGTACTCACCGGCTTCCCTTGGCTAAGCTTTGGTTATACTCAAACCGATAGCCCACTTAACTTTTTAGCGCCGCTGATCGGTGAATTTGGCTTAACGTTAGTGTGCATAGCCATCGCATTTGCACTCTATAGGCTTATTATTGCAAAAGACTTTAAACTAACGATAGCAACCGCAGCTATCATCGCTGTTATCAGCGGTATGGGTGTTGTTAGCCGCAGCAATCAATACAGCGAAACAACCATTAGTGCTTTATTAGTGCAAGGTAATATCAAACAAAGCCTGCGTTTTGAGCCTAGTGAGTTTTGGACCACTATGAGTAAATATCAAGACATGACTCGCCCCCACTGGGATGCAGACTTGATCGTCTGGCCCGAGGCAGCTATTCCTGAAATTGAAGCCCTCGCCGACAGCTTTTTGGCCGGCCTCGATAGCGCAGCGTCATTTAACAACACCGCACTTATCACCGGTATTGTTGATTACCAACTCGACACCAAAACTATTTTTAACACCCTTATTGTACTTGGCAATAAAGAGCACAGCGACGAGCACGGTCATTATCAATACTTAGGTAAAAATCGTTATCAAAAACATCAATTACTACCCATTGGTGAGTTTGTGCCATTCGAAGATATATTGCGCCCAATCGCGCCATTATTTGACCTACCCATGTCATCGTTCACTCGCGGCGACCAAGTTCAAAATAACTTACGTGCTAATGGCTTAAATATATTACCGGCCATTTGCTACGAAATCGCTTTTGCTGATTTAGTGCGTGGTAATTACCACAATGATTCGGATATTTTATTTACTGTAAGTAACGATGCCTGGTTTGGTGCCTCCCACGGTCCCCACCAGCACATGCAAATAGCCCGTATGCGTGCCCTTGAATTACAACGCCCGCTTATTCGTGTGACCAACAATGGCATCAGCGGCGTATACGACCCAATCAGTCAAATTCAAGTCCGCATGCCACAATTTAAAGCCGACACACTTAAAGTTAATATCAAGCTAATCCAAGGCGACAGCATCTATAGTCAATACGGTAACTTGCCTGTGTGGTTATTTATTTTTAGCATTACAATCGCAGCATTAATCGTAAAATTTAAATATAAAGATAATCACCGTTAAATATATTCACTAAAAAGTAATCACACAATTGATATATTTCATCTACATCAATTGTCGTAAACATAATAACAAGGAAGTTGTATGTTGTTAATTAACACCCAATGCAAACAATCAATTACACAGCACATGGTCAGAATCAGGCATTTTATTCTGTTCGTATTGATGCTTATTATCCCCTCCTTGGGTTTAGCCGCTCAATATGAAGTCAGTTCAAAGAATGAGTTACAAGCTCAATATCAGTTATTACTAGAGTTAAAAGCTGAAAATGCTGTTTCAGAGAATGTGTATACTGAAAAATCTACTTTTTTACATCAACAAGCGCAAACGAACTTTCATTTTGACTTAGACAGTGGAACATACACCTCCGACATACCGATTGGTAATGCCCATCAAATTAGCAAACAACTTTCACCAATATCTGACACCGAGCAGCGTATTGATAGTTTCACCACCGCGCTATATGCTATTTCAGCTTTGTTATTATTGGCCTTAATTGGCAAAGTGATGTCACATTTCCCACCATTACTCAACGAACTTTTGATTTACGGCGCGTCTATTTTTTCACTCATTTTTTTACATTACGAATATTGGTTACTGGTTGCAGGATTCTCTTTAGGCAGCGTTATTAGCTATTCAGTGCTAAGTCGTATTAGTGACGATAAAGAAGAAGCTAAATGGGTAGGATGGCCCTTAGCAATTACATTTGCTGCGCTAACCTTAATATTTGATAACAGCATATTTGGGTTTTGCAGTGTATTAGCTTTGTTATCAACTTTTGGTTTTATGATATTAGTTGCTCCAGGCAGAGTAACCGTCGGCAGCCAAGATGAACGCGTTGCACAATCTGTTTATTTAACTGCGCTTAGTTTTACGTTAACTCTATTAGCTTGGTTAGTATTTTATACCGATTGGTTCGCGCCTTTACTCGAACTAAGGCAGCCTCTACAATCTTTTGAACTTGGTATGCTCACGTTACTGCCACTTGCTTATTTTTCGGGGATCTCCCAACTTAGCTTTTTCTTATTAAAAGAAAAACCTTGGCTACGCTTTAGCGCTGAGCTTATCGGTTTAATTAGTGAAATAGCAGTGGTCACAATTGCGCTGTTATATAAACTTGATACCATGTTTTGGATAGGCGCATTATTTTTGATGTGGAACTTTCTGGACAAGTTTTATCGTCTGATTTATAAACATGTTAGTTATGTTTCAGCGTGTACACTATTCGCGCTGTTTTTTGCCGGTATTAGCGCACTCATAAAATCAAATATCGATGTTATTATGCCTTATTTAGAGTTTTTAGGACTGTGAACCTCCCTAAATGCCCTATTTTTCATAAATAGGGCATGCTCTGTATATTAATCCTTTCTATAAAACTTGCTTAGAGTCTAACTATCTATTTAACAATCGCTTTAACTGTCTCTTCATTTATTAGCTGATTTATACTGCCTTTAATAACCACAGTTGCTGATATTTTATCTTGAATGGCTTGGCGGTTCGGATCCCAATAAACTTGTAAAAAACCTAGTAACCCAGTTGCAAACCCTGCGCCGTAGCCGCCGTATCGGCCAAACGCATCCCATAAACTTAAATCTTCGCCACTAAGTGCGACAACTCGGATATTGCATACTTTTTTACCCGGTGTTTGGCCACGCCAAAGCAGCGAAAATAATGTAAAATATACAGCAGCCCAACCAAAGCCAAGACCTAAATCTTGAATGATTCCTTTGCCCCACTGTAAAATACTATTCACAGGTGCAGCTTTAACCGGTGCGTCTTCAGGTGTAGCAGTCTGCTCATCAGCTTCAACCATTACTTTCAATAATAATCGGGCAACCTGATCGTTATCAAATTCATCTATTTCAGCCAATTGTGGCACTTGAGTAACTAAATTAGCAAGCGCATTGCTTTGACAAGTCTGATCGCAATTTTGACTTGGTGCTGTTTGCATTAAATAAGTATTTATCTGTTGTTTTTCCTCTGCATTTAATGGTGTTTCGCGTTTAATTCTTATCCCTTGAATCGCGGTATCCTCCTCAAAAAAATCGATTGCGATTGAAAGCACTGAGAGTGAACTTATAAATAATATACTAGTAGCTATTATTTTTAATACTCTTCGCCAAACAGTCGACATTGTTGGTAAGTATTTTTGCGCTGTGCCTTTATAAAAAGCCATTGCAGCTACAAATGCGATTACAGCAGCACTGATCTTAGCCGCGAGAAAAATTAGCGCTACATCGATTACCATCGCGAGCGCGCGGCGAGTCGGTGAAGCAAGTGGTAGTCCCAATAACGCTTGATCTATTTTAAATGCATAAGGCGTAATAACTTCCTTAGTTTCAGCAGCTGTTAATGCTAATTGTTCTATTTGTTTCGCTTTCATTTACGCCTTTATCCTTAAAATTAAATAAGCATCTTTATTTAGATTGTTATTGAGAGCAGCTTATAGCTCAAACCATCAAGGCTAGATTATCTATAAATGGTTTATTTTCTTCATCTATCACACGAATTATTTCTTTGTGTAAACGTTTTTTGTGCTCAGCAAAAATGGCGCGCTTTTTATCAAATGCAGCGGCAAACGCCATTGCGTCCGCTAATAGGCTATCTTGGTCTGTTGAGGCTTTTTCTATAACGTGATCAATTGCAAGCTCTGATCCAGAAACGCGACGCCCTGTCAGTTTCATTTCGTTAAAGCGATAGTAAGGGATCGCTTTTTTCACAAAGGCGATCATGCCAGGTAAAAATGGGATTGATAAATCCACTTCAGGGAAGCAAAAAAAGCCGCGATCGCCGCGCATAAATCTAAAGTCACACGCGCACGCTAAAATTGCACCGTTACCAAAAGCATGACCATTAATGGCAGCGATCACTGGCATAGGAAAAAGCAGTAAGGTTTTAAATACATCGTCCATGTCGTACATAAAACCACGTATTTCATCGGCCTTTTTTGCTTGCATAGCAGGTAACAACCAATCAGTATCAATGCCTAAACTCCAACACTTATCATCATTTGAGGTGATGACTAGCGCTTTGTGGTTTTGGTTTTCAACAACCTCTGCTAACGCTTGTTTTAGTTGATGTGCAAAATGTGGATTTTGGCGGTTTTCGCCGTTTGTTAAGGTTAACACCGCAACGTTATGTTGAGTGGTTAAGGAGATAATACTCATAAAGTCCCTCTTCAATTTTATAGTTTTTTAAAAAGATTATTGCTCGTTTAAACGCAGACCGATGTTTAGTTTATCTGTTTAATTACAAACCATTGAGCCTGTAATAAACCAGTTTAAATTCATCACCTTTCATTTCATTTACATTGTGTCACATATTAGCAATTTATATATTTCAGTCTTATTGCATATTAGATACTATCTATATACTAATAATAATTAAAATACTTATGAAAAAGTTAACAATTGTATTGCTCTTACTTCTATTGTTATCAGGCTGCGCGAATTCGGCTAAAAATGATCTCGCAATATTAAAGAATCACACGGTATGTTGTATTAACTTAAACGATATTACATTCGTAGCGCAACAAACAAAGCAGTTTATTCATTTTGATTTGAAAAAGCAGCCTGTAAGACTTTTTGGCGATGCGAAAAGTCCATTTATTGCAATTGAAAAACCTAGCGATAGTCGTTTTGCCCAAGTTTTTAGCTACGCTAATGGCGTATTTATTCAAAATGCAACGCTTGTCTATCCTCAGTTATTGCTTTTGGATAAGTCAAAACAGATTATTCAACACCTCAAACCCTATGAAGCATGGCAAAATGGTTTACCAACAATCTTAGGTTTGGACGGTAAGCTGTACTACAAAACACAGTTTACTCTGCCAAGCGAGGCAAAATACCTAATTTTTTATACTGATAGCGGTTTGAATAATAAAAAAACTACGATCAACTGGCGTTCGCAAGTTGGAGGTAGCGAATATAGATACCTGACCCTCACCTCGTTCGCTAAAATCGGAATCAAATTACTTTAACTTAACACTCATTTTCAGGAATTATTATGAGATATATTTATACTATTTTTATCCTTATAACATTAAGTGGGTGTAACTCTTCACCCAATTACATGAATACTGCACAACTAAAATCAAACCATCAGATACTTGGGCTTGGTGGTTTTTATGTTGAAGAAGAGCTCAGTTATTTTGAACAACAGTTGGCAGATCATTATAAAACACCTATAAAAAAAGCACTTGAAGATCGCGGATTTCAAGTAGTCGATGCCAGCGAGGTTTATGATCTTTATTATCAGTTATTAGACAATGCTGATAATTTGTACGACCCTCTTACAGGTCAGGAAAATGAAAACCTACGTAATGAAATCTGGAAAAAAGCGCTTGCTAAAACAAAAGCTAAATTAGGTATAAGTGCGTTTGTATTTGCGGGCGTAGATACTGTTAGAGCAGAATTTACTAACAGTATTCTATTAGGACATGTGGCAAAATGGTATGGTCAGGAAGAGTCTTACCTTGAAGGCGGCGCTGATGGTGGAGATATATTTGTATCGTTATTTCAGAACGAAGAAGGTTATGTTCCTGGGAGCCGACTATATATCCGTATTAGAGATGAACACGATACACTGTTAACAACAGGTTCTGGGGGTATTGAATTAGTTGCACAATTTAACAGCGATGAAGAAATTATTGTTAAAGATGCTGATAAATTATTTAAAGATCCTACAAAATTAGACAACGCGTTACAATTTGCACTAAAGACAATTGACACTTGGAAAACAAAAAAATGATGAAGCTTTTTTTAATCATCATGACTTTACTAAATTTAGTCGGGTGTAAACTGATTCAATATAATAGCGATCCTGAAGTGAGGATTAGTGCAATCACATTAGTCAACGCACCTACCCATAGCGATCTTGCCTATATATGGTTGCCAACCTCCAATACCGGTAGCAAAGTATTATACCGAGAAGCATTTGACAATAACGTGGTCAACTTCTCAAAAAAATATAATTTAACTAACCTAAATCCGCAGGCACAAAGATTTTTTGATAGTTTTATTATGAAACAAGGCGGTGCTTTCAACACAAAAACAGGTAAACTTAACTTAGAACTAATACAAACAGCAATGCAATACACGTTTAATAACGTTAAAAGCGCATATCCAAATATTAATACTCTGTTAGTTATTCAGCCGCAAGAAACCTCAATAAAAGTTATTGATGGCACTGCTAATTGGAATGGTGTTGAGCAACATATCGTAACAATACCTCAAAAGTCAGTCGAATTTAGGCCGGTAATAAGCCTTGCCGTACAGTACTACATTCCTGATGGCAAAAATTATGACTTTGAAATTGGTCTAGATCTTCATGCCCCAGATTTAACCGATGACAGTAAATATGAACAAGTGATAAAACATATTTTATCCCCTATCGTCTTGTTAAAAAAAGAAGTCTAATAGTTATCAGTCTAATAGTAAGCTATAACTTTAGCCACTATTAGACTTTTGATAAGTGATATTATAATCACCCCCAGTTCTCACAAATAAAATTAATACTTGAGGATACTTATGCTTAATAAAGTCGCTATTGTTGTCGGTGCAACTGGCTTAGTGGGCAGTCACTTAGTTGAAGAATTAATTGTGGCAACTCATATCAGTAAAGTTATCACCCTAACGCGTCGCCCTATTAGTTATAACAGTGACAAAGTCGTTAATCATGTAGTGGACTTTAACCATTTAGATCAACACGCTGCGCTTTTTAAAGCGGATATATTATTTTCATGTTTAGGCACGACAAAAAAAGCAGCTGGCTCTATAGCCGCTCAGCGTAAGGTTGATTTTTATTATCAGTTAAAAGTCGCTGAACTTGCTGCAAAACACGAAGTACACCATTACTTGCTAGTATCCTCCAGTGGTGCAAATGCCAATAGTGGTAACGCATATTTACAAATGAAAGGTGAACTTGAAAATACTGTCAAAGAACTGCCATTTAAACGCATTAGTATTATTCAGCCATCGTTATTACTTGGCGAGCGTAATAACGAATTTCGTATTGGTGAAAAGCTTGGCAGTGTATTGTTACCAATTTTATGTATGCTGCCTGGTTTAAGAAAGTATCGCCCTATCACGGGCAAACAAGTTGCCATAAAAATGTGTAGTATCAGTAAACAATCAGGTGATGGTGTTGAATATTTTAGATTAGATGAACTATTTAACAGTTAAAATTCAGTACGTATCTTATACGTTCCTTTTCACCATAAATGGCGACCGACAAATTTAAATACGAACTTCAGCGCAAAAAGCTATAAAAAAGCCAGCAAATGCTGGCTCAGTTTTTAATACCTATTAACCTTACTACTTACCAAACTCTGTTGGAGCTGGCGGCACAATCAAGGGTTTTTTCGGGTTTGCCTTAAGCTCTTTTAACAGCTCTTTTACGGCACGCTCAATCGACGGATCTTGCCCAGCTTGAATAAGCTCTGGACGGTCAATCACTTCGATATCTGGGCTTACGCCTTCATTTTCGATGATCCAGTTACCGTCATTGTCGAGTATTCTAAAGGTGGCAGCAATAACTGAACCACCATCCACAAGCCCTGGGTTACCAGAGATACCTATTAACCCACCCCAAGTGCGAGTGCCAATTAGTTTACCTAAACCTGCTTGGCGGAAGTAATACGGTAGTGCGTCACCACCTGAACTGGAGTAGCCGTTGATCAGCATGGCTTTTGGTCCATCATGGGCAAACTGTGGTGTTTTCGTTGGCTCAACGCCACGACGCTTCCAGTAGTTAAGCGGTTTACGTGCCAGCCAAGTGATCATATGCTCTGGGATAAAACCACCGCCATTGTAGCGATCATCTATGATCATTGCTTCTTTGCTAGTTTGCGGTAAAAAGTTTTTAAATAACGAACGATTACCTTCGTAATGTGTGTTTGGCAAATGTACATAACCAATACGACCGTCGGATAGTTTATTTACATATTCAGCACGGCTATGCGTCCATTGTAAATAACGTAAGCCGGTTTCACTTGCGATTGGTTTAACTGTTACCTTCCAACTTTTTTTCAGGCTCGGGGATTTACTAAGCAATAACTCAACCGATTTACCTTGGGTGTTTTCAAGTAATTCATAAAAGTTAACCACATCTTTTACTGAACGACCATTTACCTCAACAATATAGTCACCAACGCTTGCTTTAACGCCCGGCTCGTTGAGTGGTGAGCGGAAGTTCTCGTGCCAGTTTTCGCCTTTAAAGATATTTTCGATTTTTACAAAACCGGATTTATGCGCGCTAATTTCTACGCCTAATAAACCATGCTGTAAACGTGTTGCAGTTGGCATATCGCCAGAGTTGACATAAATATGCCCGGAGTTAATCTCGCCGGCAATTTCGCTTAGCACATAGTCAAGGTCGGCGCGATGTGCGATTGCATCAGCCATTGGTTGGTAGCGTTTTAAAATAGCATCCCAATCTTGGCCGTGGTGATTTTCATCGTAGAACCAATCACGTAATGTCCGCCAGCCTTCACGATACATTTGCGCCCACTCTATTTGCGGGTCAATTTTTAGTATCATATTTTGCAAGTCTAACTGGGTGGCTTTTAAATCTTGCTCAGCGGCTGGCTTAATTACACTGTAATTATCACCTGAGCGAGCAATGATATGCTGCGCATTCGCTGATATTTTATAGCTATTAACCCCCTTCGCTACGGTGGCAATTTCGCCATCGACGGCAATAGGTATTAATTTTAGCTCACCCGCAGAGAGTGTTAATACGCCATCTTTTACAGCAGTTAAAGCACTGTAATTTCCGGCCAGAGCATTTAGAGCGACAACGCGATCCATAAAACCATCACTTTCAATATAAGTGCTTAACGGTTTAGCTGACTTGTCATCGTCTTTATCCGCTTTCGAGTCAACAATACTTATTTCATCAGTCAGTGGCGTATTCAGCGGTTTGATTTTGCTATTGACAGCAACAGCATAAATTCGCGTGGCATTATTAAACATGTAGTCAAATTCATAACTACTAAAAGTTAAGTTAAAGTCGCGCTCTGAAGTAAAATACAATTGCTGACCATCAGGAGAAAACGCCGGATTTCGTTCACTGCTCATATCGTCGGTCAGACGTGTAACTTGTTTATCTTTTAAATTATAATGCCATAATGAGGCATAACGATTTTCGTTATTTTTAACAAATACAACATCTTCACTATTAGGTGACCAAATATACGTAGTTAAGCCGTCTTCTTCATACTTGGCGGTATCAATTTTATGCTGCTTGCCGGTTTTTATATCAAGCCACCATAAGGTGTGATTTAGATCTGCAAACAATAGCTTTTTATTGTCCGGAGACCAAACAGGGTCAAAACGCCAAATAGTGCCATTAGTTGTCAGTTGTTTAACCTTGTTGTTATTAGCTCGGTCTTGGATATAAATTTCGTACTCACCACTTTCATCACTCATATACGCAATATATCGGCCATTTGGTGACCACGAAGCGGCAATTTCACGCCCTTTAGGCGTATAGCTTAAATTGCGTGTTGGGCCATTTTTAACGGGTACTGAAAACAGCTCTCCACGGGCACTAAAAACCACGCGCTTACCATCATGGGATACATCCATCGAATCAATAAAACCAGCCACATTTTTGCTATAAGGCATGGTATATTCACGATTTCCCTGTACGTTAATAGTCAGCTTTTCTTCACGCTGCGTTGCATCGTCAAAACGGTATAAATAACCACCATTCTCATACACTATGGCATCAGGGCCTGCCGATGGCCAAAGCACATCAAAATCCGTGTGATTGGTCACTTTTACTGGTGCTTTGCCGTCTTGATGCTTATATAAGTTTAAGGTGTATGCTCTGTCTGACACATAATAAATATTGTCATGCACCCAAGTAGGCTGCTGATCTGTGGCTCTATCGGTAGTTAACTGCGTAGACTTGTTGTGCTCTAAATCATAGATCCATACATCTTGTGCGCGGCCCCCTCGCGTGCGCTTCCAGGTACGAAACTCGCGATCAATTGGTGTATATACGTATTGCTTACCATCAGGCGATAACATGCCGCCACCCGTTTCAGGTATAGCCAATGGCTGCTCTAAGCCACCATCGGCAGGGACCATGTAAGGACGTCCCACACGCTTACCATAAGGTGTACGGTTTGCTCGAAACACTATATGTTTACCATCAGGCGTCCAATCAAGGACACGATAATCATAGCCACCACGAGGCGGCATCACACCAACATCGTTATAGTAAGTCAGCTGCTTTAGATCACTGCCATCGCGATTCATTACATATATTTGGCGGCTACCATTGTACTGTGCTGAAAAAGCGATTCTTTTCCCATCTTGAGAAAACTTAGGGAATGTTTCAAAACCAATGTGATCTGTTAAGCGCGTGCTTTTACCCGTTTTGATATTTGCTATATAAATATCACCGGCATAAACAAAAGTAACCGACTCTTTATGAATATCAGGGAAACGCAATAATCGCGTATCTTGAGTATCATAAGCCGCGGCCATGGGTGAGAATGTAGGCGCAACCGCAATCGCTATTGCGGTTAAAAAAGTACGTAATTTCAACTTAACCATCCTTATGTTGTTATTTTATATCATCATAACAACATAAAAATGGATTGCAGCTTTGTTCGGCGAATAACTGTAACAGAGTGTAAATAACCTGAACAATATTTATAATCAGTGTCTTAGTAATTCTCTTAATCAGAGGTCAGGTTAAATAATACTCATGAGTAATAGTTATAGTCCTCCGACTTTAGGTAGCTGCCTTTTATCAATCACTTTAAAAGTAGTTAAATCAACAAGCATTGAAAACACTTCAGCATTGTCTATAAACAACATAAACAAATTGCCTTGCTCATTAACAGCGCGCTCAAGAATGCGGTCGAAGCCTGTGAGAACCTCGCTATAACCACTGCCATCAATTTTACTTAACGCAAAAATGCTTTTATCTTCGTTGCTTAAAAGGCCGTCGTTATTTGTATCGTTTTTAATAACATGATAGGCAATACCCGCCGCTTTTGACTGCGAATCAAATTCAGATAAATACAATGGAGAAATATCAGTAATCAACTGATCTGTCGTATCAAAAAGCCAATTTGCATAGTTTGTTTTACCATTGATAAACATCACATTTTTTGAGCGTGTTGGCTTGTATTTCGAAGAGAACATTGCACGGACCTCCGATTCAGCTTGAATGCTTGCTTCAACCGTTAACTTTTCAGACTCTAGCTCTATATAATAAAAGTCCGTTTCTCCTACTCTTCGCGGGTAGCCCAAACGCCACTTTTCTTCTTCGTTTTTGTCATCGGCTAAATTTAATGCCGGTGGCTCAACGTCGTTATCATTAAATACTGTTGTAACAAGTTTGACTGAAATTAACGCAGTAGCAATTAAAACCCCGACTAATAAAATAATTCCATTTAAGTTCCATACCCATTTAAAAAATTTATCTGAATTCATGCTTTCCCTACTTTAAAAAAAGTGATCAATTTATCTGAACATACGTATTATTGAGCTTATCTATAACACAAAGCTTTGCGATAAAAAATGAAAACAAACCCTACAACTAGTTTGCTCTTACTATCAGGTTCCGGCGATTTAACTCTGCACTGGCAAATAGTTAATGACTCAGTAATGGGCGGTTTATCGACCAGCCAAGCTTATGAGAAGGACAATAGCTTAATTTTTACAGGCAACGTTTCTCTTGAAAATAATGGAGGCTTTGCTTCAATACGCACAACAATAAACACTAATAAAGAAAACGCCAATCTCATATCTTTACGGTTCAAAGGAGATGGTAAAACGTATCAACTTCGCTTAAGAACGAGTCAGTACCTAGACGGACCAGCGTATACAACCTCATTTGAAACGATAAAAGATCAATGGCAAGTCGTTACATTCTCACCAACTGACTTTAGTCTCACTTACCGTGGTAAAACCTTAGAGCAGCAACCAGAGTTAACGTTCAAAGATGTACAACAATTGGGCCTTATGATCGCCAAAAAGCAGCAAGGTAATTTTAAACTTGAATTAGCGCATATTAACTTTGAGCATAAATAGCGTAAATTAAGCGGCTATATTGGAAATATTAAAATTATTTTTTAAAATCATATTCTTCGTTATCTCGCTTTTTAAGCTCTGTGATAACCATTTCTATCATCTGTTTCTTTATTTCTGCGTGGTTGGACTTTAGCTCATTAAGTTGCTGAACTGATATATCAATTTGCTCTTGCTGTTGAGAATCTCGGTATTTTTTCGCACCAGTATGCTCAGGATCTATTTTTAAATTTTGCGCTTCGGTATTTTTTTCCAGCTGTATAAAGTTGCTATTGTGGCTTTCAAGCTTGAGATTTCGCTGAATTGGATCTTGTTTTAATTTATTAATTTGTTCTTGTAGCACGATGATCTTTTGAGCGAAATCTTCATACACTTTTTGTAAATTGTTATACTGTTCAGCAAAATTCACATCATCTTCGCTATACTCTTGCGCTTTAGCATCTAAAAACTCAGACAAAATATATTCAGGCTGTTCTGTTTGCGCTGCTTGTTCTTCAAGTCGTTTGTCGTATTTACTTTGAAACCCATGAGCTTCAGGAATAGTAATAACAGGTAAGATCTTCATATTTCATCCTTAAAATTATCCTGGTAATAATATCGGCACAAAATAATAAGACTTTAGCTTTCTTTTGCAAAAACATTACCCTTGGTTATTACCCAAAGGCTAGGAAGCTACTAATGGTTAAGCACCTAAGCGCCGGTATTAAACTCACTGGCAAAGGAGTTTTACCGTTAGATTCCAAGCAACAATTAAACACACTTGCTTTGCAAACTGTAAATTAGCTTTTGCTATACTATTGCTCCATGAAAACCCAGCGGTAAATGATAGGGTAATTGCATTGAAGCCAACGGCCCTTGACCTATTTTCTCCGCATCAAAAACAGCAACACCACTTTTAGCCGATCCATAATCCAACCACGTATTAATGATATAACCTTGCCCTTCTCTATTACTATTTGTTTTGGCTATAAATAAAGGCTCTTCAACATGGGCTGTATCACCAAAACTATAACTTTGACTTTGGCCTGATTGCGTGTTCAATCTTGTGATTGCATTAAACTCTTTATGTGGATTATTTTTGCTTATTCCTACGCCATACTGCAAAGCCGATGACTTAGCAGCGAAACGCTTATCAAATTGCAAAAATTCCATATATGGTTCAGCCCAGTTAATCGATACCTTGTTAGTAACAAGATTAAGCCTAAGCTGCGCTGCTTTAGCTGGTTCATGCGCAATACGATTTTGGTGATTGTCTATATTAGCCATTACATCAGTCATTACAGTTGCATCTGGATACAGACATAAGTTAACAACTAGTTCATTATTTTGTTGCCAACTATTTCCAAAATGAAAAACAAATCCAGCTTCAAGCTCCATCTGGTTAACTACTTGCAAACTATGCTTATCAACCACTAATACCCGACTGCCTAATTGTTTTTGCCATTTAAATCGTTCTATATAAGTTTCTCCCAGTTGCTGTAACATGGGCGGCAAATAAAATATTAAATACTGCTCTGTCACTGCAAAATCATGAATATAACTATGATGTGGCAGTGGTAAAAGTTTATAGCGTTTTATGCCTCCTTGCGCCGTCAGTTGATACACTACAATGCAAGGTTTACCTGTAAAAGAAATATCACCAAAGTTCCAAATCGTACCATCGCTATCAGCATGAGGATGAGCTGAAAAAGGAACCCCATTTAATTCAGACCCAAAATCAACCTGTCCTTTGGTTGCGAGTGTTTCTTGATCAAGGCGATACGGCGTACCCGCTTCCCACATAGCCCAAAGCTCACCGGCCATTGGTAACAATGCCGTATTTGCAGTATTGAATACTTGGGTATTTTTTGCCGGTTTTGCATTAGTAATTATTGAGCCTGCACCATTATATAAAAACCTTCCTGCTTTACTCTCTTCGACAAACTTCTGTGTTTGTGTAAATTTTCCTTGATGAGTGACACCGTGCTGTGAAAATTTAAATTGATTAACAAACCCATCGCCATCAAACCAATGGCTGTAACGCTGCCCTGCCCGCTCTTGCATACCCGGGCCATTGCGGAAAAATGTTATACCTTGTAACTGAACGGGTAGCTCACCTTGCCAAGGTTCAAAATGTGGATCAATATTATCCGTTACCCCTTGCCAACCTAAAAAAGAAGACTGTATAGCAGAAGAATGACTTGGCTGTGGCTTTGCATTTGCTCCAAATACCGCAGGGCATTGGCTAGCGATGATTGCGCATGTGCTTAAGTATGTTGATTTTTTTAAAAATTCACGACGTAACATAGCAATATCCTTAATCAATCGAAATTTGAATAGTGTGATCAACATCACCGACAGCAAAGCGTAATTTGTCAAAACTTGGCGGCCCCATTAAACGAGGATTATTACTAAAACCATATGGCTCATTAGGAATACCAATCATATTACGATTGAGCTTTTGATTATTATCTAAATCTTGGTAAGCCAAAATGGCGTAATCACCGGCGCTTAAATCGCTAAATGTTACTGTAGTCTGTAACTTAGTCACGGCCCCTTTATATGCTAGCGTGGCTTTATTTGACTCCATAGCAGAGACTGAGTCATAAAGCACCACATATATATCACCTTCAAGCTGTGTGATCCCCGCAATATCGACCGTTAATTCGGCAGCTTGTGCAGCTAAGCTACTGATTGCAAATGCACTGGTAAAAACTAATTTTTTAAACATAACAAGCTCTTTCTAATGTGGCTTAACACCTATTGCTAAGCTGATGTAGCTACTGTAGAAAAGTCCCACATATAATACAGGTGCCAAAAGTCATGTTTTTTGAAATTAGTTTGTTTATGTCTTAGTATTAAGCAAATTTATTAACATCGCGTTTAAAAACCCGCATACTGTTTTATTGATTTAAATTAATGAGTCATTGCTGTTTTATTGCTATTTAAAGACAAGCTAACGTAAACTAAAGCACTTTGTTTTTTTGCTGGAAGCGAAATGCAGTCGCCCTCTTTATTGACACTAAAAAAACCTATTAACTGGCAACTAACATTAGCGGGCTTACTAGGCTGCGCCACAGTTATGGCGCTTACTTTAGTAACTAGTCAAGCCACATCGCTATTAAGCAGTTTTCTCGCTTATATGCTGTATATACTAAGCTTTTTAGTGATTACACTGACAAATGGTGTAAACCAAAATCCTCGCAGTTTAAGCTGTTTTATATTTTTACAAATACTGGCAACTTTAATATTAGGCTGGATATTACACACCCCATTAATTTATATTTTATTGGTGATTATAGCAGGGCAACTGCCTTTCATTTTTAGATCGAGATACGCTTTAGTCCCGATGGTTGCTGCTCATAGCTCACTTGTGCTGGTGCTCTTTTTTAGTAAAGAAAATGCTATTTCTCTGTGGCATGAATTAACACTAAGTAGTGTCTACTTGGCTTTTGAGATTTTTTCGTTTGCCGCCAGTAAAGTTGCCGTCAAAGAAGCTGCAACAAATAAAGCATTAACACTGATGAATGCACACCTTGCTTCTACACGAAGTTTACTAACCGATAGTATTCGTCATGGTGAGCGCCTTGAGATCAGTCGTGACCTGCATGATATTTGTGGCCATCAACTTACCGCATTAATTTTAAATTTAGAGTTTGCCGCACAGCAAACAGCCAACTCAAAAGATGACTCTTCTCATGCTACATTGATCCAATCACGCGACTTAGCAAAAGCATTACTGAGTGAGATCCGCAACATGGTTCGCAGTATTCGTACCGACGGTGATATTGATATAAAAACAGCACTCAATGAAATTGCAGATCGGTTACCTGGTTACAATTTTGCTGTTAACATCGACAATGCGCTGCAGATCCATTCCCATAAGCAAGCCGAATGTATATTAAGAGTGTGTCAAGAAGCAATTACCAATGCGATTAAGCATAGCCAATTTAAACACATTGAAGTGCGACTATCACAGACCAACAAAATGTTAGCCTTAGATATTATTAATCAGCAATCCCAACAAAGTGATTTGAATTTCGGCTGTGGTTTAAACTCAATCAAAGAGCGGGTAAGTGAATATCAAGGCTGTATGGAAATCAAGCAAACGCCACAGCGTTTTTGCTTACATGTCACCCTCCCCCTTAAGGACACATTATGATCAGACTAGCCATTGTCGACGACCAAGCACTGATCCGCGAGGGGATCGCCAATTTACTCTCTTTAGCGGACGAATTTACCGTCTGTTGGCAACTCGACTCAGGCATCAAAGTATGCGAGCAGCTATCCTCTGATCCCATTGATGTACTATTAATGGATATTAGGATGCCTGGCGTCAATGGTATCGAAGCACTAACCCAACTTCGCAAACAGCATTTTGATTGCAAGGTAATTATCTTAACAACTTTTGATGATCCGCAGTTATTTGTAGATGCAATGCAAGCAGGAGCTAATGGATTCTTACTCAAGGATGTCGACACCGAAAAGCTTCATCATGCAGTCCATCGTGTGTACAACGGACAAACCTTAGCAGAGCCAGTGTTATTAAATCAGCTAAATGCAGCACAGCTGTCGACCTTTGGGGATAATGAAATTGAACCGCTGAGTGAACGCGAAACTGATATTTTAAAACTGATCGCAGCTGGACTATCTAATAAAGAAATAGCTCAAGCCATTTTTTTAGCTGAAGGAACCGTTAAGAATCATGTATCAAGCTTACTGGCAAAGCTCAATACCCGCGATAGAACCCGCGCAGTACTTAAAGCATTGAGCGCGAAAATTATATGAATTATCTTACACAAGCTTTTTAAGTACATGTTTATTTTACAGTATTACCAATAAACAAACGATATAACTTATATTTCTACTTTAGATTAAACATCTACAAACTTAGCCATTCAATCAAAATACTAAATCTGCGCTCAGGTTACTTTAGCTTCCTAGCCTTTGTTATTACCCAAAGGCTAGGAAGCTACTAATGGTTAAACGGCCAGTTGATGGATTACTAGATAGTCCTAAATCAGGATTAATATTACCAGAATGCAAGGCATTACTTGGATATACAATAAGCCTATTCGGTTTCGCCTCTAGTGAGGCTATTTGCTCAAACAATGTTGTATCACTGGAAATATAACTAGGACGTTCGTGGAGCCTTTGAGCAATGGCTTGCTGTTTGATCATTGCACGATACGGTGCGAGTCGCTGCTGTGTTATACGTTCAAAGCCAGATGCTTTATGCCGATACAAGGACGTTCCACCATATGCTTTTGCACATAAAAAATGCACAGCAGCAAGCTGGTTAACACTAGGAGTATCAAAGTGAGGCAACATTTGAATGGGCCTTAATTTTGTTACCGGTGTTGTGGCAATTGAAAACGCAGAAAAAACCACTTTCATGTCATTGCTATCGATAAAATTGAACGACGATTTTAAGATAGGGAGTAACTCTTTAAGTTGCTCACTATAGTTAGCCGGTGATGGTTTGCGAACCCCTGGGTATAAATCTCCATTACATGCAGTAAATGCCGAGCTATGATTAACGTTTTTACAAGCACAGGCGATGAGTTCATTATAGTTTAAACTTAAATCATCAATCACTAAAACAGGTATGCGCTCATTACCAACAACTAAGCGTGTAACTTTCATTGCCGGGTTTAAAAAAGTAGCACTAGTCATGTACACTAACTAACTGCTGATTTTTACGTTCAATAAGTGGATACAGTTGACCCAATGAATTGATCATCGTGTAGATTGGTTTAAGCTGTTGTGCTTTATGTAAACGCCCTATTTGTTCAGGATCTAGTGCCGCTACTTTCTCTTCACTTACCGTATATAGACCGTTTAAACGTGAACTTTGCTTATTGCAAAAGGTAACGTCAAGGGAAAGAGGCTGCACTAAATTAAGTGCTAACAATGTGTCGATCAGTGCTTTATTTTCTATTTCGCCTTGCAATAAATACCCTAAGCATTGTTTCATTTTAACAAAATAATCACTATCTTCACCGCTGTCAGTAAATAATACCTGGATGTCATTGACGTTATTTTGCGCTGAGTCGCGAACTATCGATGGGCTGTCTAAGTTTATACAAACCGCATAATCTCCCGCTACTTCAGTTTGTATATCACCGACAAAAAATGGCTGCCTTTGTAACTGTAATGGTATGTAAACTCCTTGCCATTGACCGTCTTTCGAAAATAAATTTTCATGTTGCTCAAAACCTAATAATGCCGTTAAGGTAAATTCGCCTGTTTCACCACTCTTAGCAAGTACGATCGGATGTTGCACAGATACTTGGCTAAATTCAGCAACCACAACGGGAAGCATATTTTGCGTGGCACTGTGTTCTTGAGTTTTCGCGGTATCAATTTTTAAATGTTTGTGAGCACTGTAATTAATTGCAACTAAATTAGTCATATTGTTCTCTTTATTCTTTATATTTCACAGCACAATTAAATTGCACTAAGCCCATGCAGCTTAATTTTATCAAGTAACTCTCTGTTACTAGGTAATGTTGAAACTGCTTGCTGAATCATATGTTTATTTTTAGCAAATTGACTCTGTGCAAATGTTTTATCATTTAATAAGTGAGGTGAGTTGCTGTAATCACTTTTAAAGCCCATTCCATACAAGACATACTGATAGCTTGCAGCAGGAAACACTTCATTATTACTCGCAAAATCATAATCAGCAGGAGCGCGATATTGCCAAAGTTGCATTAAATCTTGCAAGCTTTGTGGGATCGTTTGTGGATCGCGATTATCTATCCAAAACGCATTATCGGTGCGCTTACTCAAAATATAGTGCAGCTTTAAAAAGTCGATTATTTTCCCCCAGCGGTAGAGAAATGTATCGTTAAAGCGTTTCGCTGTAATGTCCATCACCTCGCGAGTCGGTGGCAATTGCTCGCTAATCATTTGCGCTGACATCTCAACTAACACAAGAGCAGACGCTTCAAGTGGCTCTAAAAAGCCAGCAGACAATCCAACAGCAACACAATTATTTTGCCAAAAGTGACTGCGATGGCCACTTTCTATCGGAATTTTTCTGATTGTCAGTGAATCAATCTTATCGCCTATATAGTCGGCAAGTCTTGCCCTTGCTTGCGATTCAGTGCTGTGTTTGCTCGAATACACATAACCAACACCACGGCGATGTTGTAAACCTATGTCCCAGATCCAACCTGCTTCTTGCGCCGTCGAGATGGTATGTGAAGCGATTGGGCTACTGTCATTTTCATAGGGTACCTGTACTGCTAAAGCCGTATCTATGAATAAAACATCACGATAGGATTTGAACGGCACTTGATAATGACCTCCGAGCAATAACGATGAAAAACCACTGCAATCAACAAATAAATCGCCACTTATATTTCCGGCCTGCTTTGTTGTTAAACTACCTATATCACCATTTTCGATGCTGTTAACTTTAGTAACATCCGCTAAAATATGGGTTACACCTAAATTTTCGATGCAGTGTTTTTGTAAAAACACTGCAAATTTAGCTGAATCTAGATGATAAGCGTAATTGGCGACAGCGCCATATTCAGGCGTTCTGATCGTCTTTGGCGCAAGACCTTGCTCGCAAAGTGCTTCTTGAAAACATACCGCATTAGAAAACGATGATGATTGCTCGCTATCGTTTAACCAATATCCTGCCATATCTGTTTTAGTGAATCCTTGCGGTAAAACCAATGGATGATAATAATAATCATCTTCGCCACCATCCACCCATTGTGCAAACTTAGCACCTTGTTTAAAACTAGCGTCACACTCACGGATAAAGTCGGTTTCACTAATACCCAAAGCGATTAAAGTGCTGCGCATTGTTGGCCAAGTACCTTCACCAACTCCAATAATTGGTACGTTTGGCGATTCGACTAACGTGACCTTGACGCCAACGTCCGTATTACTCTTATGCTCTGCAGCCAATCGCCCCGCAGTTAACCAACCCGCAATACCACCACCCACGACAATCACTGTGTTTATGCTTTTTTCTTGTTGTTTCATTTTAATACTCGCGTGGATTACAATTAAAAGTGACTTTTAATCAATACATAAAAGTCACTTTATTTACCCGATTAATGCCTAGAAATTACCGCGAATACCGAACATGAAACGTCGACCGCTGTCTTCAATTTGTAGCATTTGATTAGCAAAACGACCTCGTTTGTGAACATACTCTTGAGTTAGATTAATGCCTTCAATAAAGACTGTGACGTGTTCTGTTAAATCATAACTAATGTTCGCATCAAGCTGTGCATAGTCTTCTACAATAGTTACACCATCACCATTAAGTTGACTTAACGATTGCACAAAGCTGTCTCGCCAGTTGTAAGCTAAGCGAGCTTGAAAAGAATCATTTTCATAAAAACCTACCACATTATATGAATCACTTAAGCCTGTAAGAGCAAACACTTGAGTAATATCTGCAGCATCTAACTCTTTGTTACTATCCACAATAGTGGCATTAACCATAAAACCAAAGCCATTGTCGAAAGTATGCTGTAGAGCAACCTCCCACCCATCAACAATTGCTGATTCACTGTTATTTGGTATGGTATTGGTAAACACCGCCGTGGTGTCTGCTGGATCTGGACTATCAACATCATTACCTGTGGAAGGATCAGTAAGTAGACCGCCACCGGGCAGTTCAAAGGTTAAGTCTTCAGTGGTATTGATAATAAAATTAGCAACATTTTTTCTAAAATAACCTGCCGATACATAACTTGCATTGCCGTAGTACCATTCAAGAGATAGATCTAAGTTATCAGAAGTAAAAGGAGCTAACGCTGGATTACCAGAGCTGGATGTTAAATTGCCACCTTGCCGCGTTGTTTCTATCACTGTTACCGGTGACATACTATCGAGCGTCGGTCGAGTGATTGTTTGTGATACCGCAGCACGGGCAATTAAGTCATCATTGATTTCGAGCTTAAGACTAAAATTAGGTAAAATGGCTTCATAGTCAGAATTAGCTGAAATAGATTGAACATTGCCATAATTAGCTAACATTTCTGTTTTATCTAAAATTGACAATGAGTTAACTGGTTCATCGCTTCCGTTCACTTCAACATCAGTCGTTTCATACCTAAACCCAGCTGAGGCAAACAAGGGCATACCCGCAAGCTCTGATTCAAAATCAAATTCGCTATACAAAGCAATTGTGCCTTCTGTTATTTCAAATGACTTATTACGCTTTACTGCATCAAAGCTAATTGGCTGCCCATTTGCAGCGGCATATTGCTCAAGATAAGCAAAGTTTGCTTCACCATCATGTGCAAGCCAAGATGTTGGCATACGACCACTGCCACTGACGTTATCTAAAAAGTCATCGCCGGCATCAAATACAAACTGTGCGAGTCCGTCCATACTAGGCATATCTGGGTAACCACAGAAAGTACAATGTATACCTACACCTTCATTATCCCAACGTTCAAGACTTTTAGTTTCGGATGAATACATTGCGCCAAATTTTACGGCTACAAGACCCGTATAACCATCGTTGTACCATGTACTATCCCAACGAAATTGATCAACGGTATCTTCGACCGCCCAGCCACGACGCAACATAACATGAGCTCGGCTATTTGCCGGATCTAAATGATTTGAGACCCCATCAGGGCTAATTGCCGGGTTATATGCGCTGCCATCTAGCTCCTGTTGACCACTGTAAATACTGTCATCAGCCGATGCAAACTCACTCGCATAAGGTAAGATCCCTTGATCAACTTGAAAGCGCACACGGTTTGCATAACCAATCAAAGATAACTGATCACCTCGGCCATTATTTGCTTCACGCTCAGCCTTTGAATGACTTAAATCAAAATTCATTTTTAAATTATCGTTTACGTGCCATTGTAAATTAAGCCCAAGCGCACTGGAGTTTGTTAAACGATCGAATTTTTTAGCGTGCATATCCGTTGCAAGCCCGACTTCTTGATAAAGATCAATCACCGTGCCATTTTCGTCAACAGTTGGTCCATCAGCATTACCAAACCCTTCTAAATTGGGTGCAGTAAACCAGTGTCCATAAGACGTTGTATCGGCTTCAACATCAAAATCAGAATACAGTGCATCGCCAGTAATCACTACATCATCAGACGGGGCATATTGAATAACTAAATTAGCATTGGTGCGAGTGCGCGTCTCTGTGGTTACTTTATGATCATAATTACGGGGAGAAAAAATATTGCCAGTATAAGCTTGTCCGCTTTGTGTTTGCGGCTTAGGCACGCCAACATTTTCTAACCAGCCATCTACTTGTGCTTGATTTAACCGGGTTCTACGTTCTTGACGTGACACAGCAAATAACAAACCTAGGGTATCGTCATTAAATGTATTACTAATTAATCCTGATACCTCTGGCGTTGTTTCTTCACTATTGTCGTCATAAATACCTTTTATGCTGCCGGCTACTTTAAAGCCATTAATAGCAAATGGACGAGCGGTATTTACATTGATTGTTGAGCCTATACCGCCTGACTGCTTTGTTGCGGTTGATGTTTTAAATACATCTAAACTCTTTACCAGCTCCGACGCGATAGTATCAAAACTAAATGCTCGGCTTTGGTTTTCAGATGCCATTTGGCGGCCATTGACTAACACGGTATTAAATTGCGGGCCGAATCCCCGTACCGTGATTAATTGCCCTTCCCCGCCGGAACGGTCAATCGAAACACCGGTGATACGTTGCAATGACTCAGCTAAGTTAGTATCGGGGAATTTACCAATATCTTCTGCTGAAATAGAATCGACGACTCCACCCGCTTCACGTTTAGCATCCATTGCGCGTCCAAGTGATCCTCTTATTCCTCTTACTTCAATTATTTCAGGTCCTTGTTCTGCGGTATCGGCTACTGCAGGTAGTGTAACGCTACTAAGCACTGCGAGTACGGCACTCGCCACCCCGTTTTTTTTATAATTAGTCATGTTGTCATTTCTCTCGAAGCGTGGATCTATCGAAATAGATATTTGCCCATCTTCGCTGACATGTGATTGCAAGCCTGTCCCTGCAAGTAAACTATTTAATGCAGTTATTATTGAATACTCACCAGTAATATTATTAGTCTGCAACTGTTGGATTTTATCCAACGGAAACAACAAGGTAATATCAGCTTGCTCTGCAAAATTAATCAGCGATAGATCAGCCCTTTGTCTTGGAATATCAAACATAATCTTGCCATTTTTGGTATTTGCTTGAGCCTCTGTATTAAACAAAGTAAAAACCAAAACCAGTACACAAAAATGAAGCTGAGATGTTTGATATTTCATGTGCATGGTTTTTCGCCATACACAAAACAAAGACGAGTGAGTTTTTATTTTCCCCCATAAATATTTTCGATTATTTACAAATAATATATATTTTTGACTAGTCATACTGAAAATTGCTAAGCCTTTTTGTTTTTATTATTACTAAAATACAACGGCGAAATATTCAATTTTGAATAATGTTTCGCTTGCAAAGTAATTGCTGTTTTTATCCGCTAAACCCATTTCTAAAATTGCTGCATATCGTCAATTAGAACAAGTAATTAAAAAGTTTAAATCGTATTTAAAGTATCTATTTGGGTGTAAATATCTAAGTACTTAGTGATGTAAATTAAGATAATTTTTACGCTGTTTTTTTAACAACCAAAGAAGCACCATACGATGCTAAGTAGCTTAGCGCCAAGACCCGAACTCTTGATTGCTAAAAACTGTAGTACAATTAACACTGTAATTACAAGCTTTAAGCAAAACGAGAAATAGACCGGTAAAGGGCAATGGGTAACGTTATATTAAAAAAATGCGATTAAATGGTTTTTGCCTAGTGGATTTTTTTATCTCAATCGTCTTACTAAGTATTGGCATAAAAATAATAACAGCAGAGCTAAATCCGATGAGAAAACGTTAATGACGAAAGACACACTACTTCACAAGGCTTATTTAGTCTCAAGAAAAAGCATTTCGCGAGTTGTGGCTAAAATTGTGCCACCTCATGAAATTGAAGATATTGTGCAAGAAACGTATGTGCGTATATGCAAAATTGAAAACAGCGACAATATTAACTCTCCCAAGTCATTTATCTATAAAACTGCGCGTAATTTAGCATTAGATTATCAAAAACAGGCCAATATACGCTTGGTCGACGGTATTGATAATATGGAAGCGCTTGAGCAACTTCTGTGTGAACAATACAAAGATGAGATGTATGAGAGCACACTTACCGATAATGAATTTTCGAATTTTTGTGAAGCAGTAAGATTGCTTCCGATACAGTGTCGAAAAGTATTTGTATTAAAAAAAGTGTATGGCTATTCGCAGCGTGAAATAGCTGCACAATTGGAGCTTAGTGAAAGTACCGTGGAAAAGCATATTGCAACAGGCATGAAAAGATGTACGCTGTTTATGCGTCAATCAAATAAAAGCACCTATAATGAGCCAGCCCCTTCAGCAAACCTCAGTGCAGGAGGCAAATATGAGTAACATTCATCAGATCCATCAATCTTCCCAAGATAGTAATCAAGTTGAAGATGAACGCTTAGATCAAGCGAGTGAGTGGCTAGCCAAACTTGACCGAAACCTTAGCAGCGATGAAAAAGAAGCACTTAAAGCTTGGCTTGGAGATTCTTACAAAAATGTTGAGGTTCTGCTAGAAGTTGCACAATTGTGGGATAAAATGAGTGAGTTAAGTCGTTTATCAGACTTATTTCCACAAGCATCAAAACAACAACAAAAACTCCCTGTGTGGTTAGGCGCAATAGCAGCATCCATTTTATTGGCTGTTGCGCTTAGCTTTTTTCAAGAAACATTTAATTTTTCGCTGTTTAACCAAGCGAATAAATCTGCGGTAGTAGCAAAACAATTAAACTTTCAAACTGCGATTGGAGAAAGTAAAGATATTATTTTGCCTGACCAAAGTAAAATAACACTCAATACAAATAGTTTTGTCCATATTAAATACACTCCATCAGCCCGAGTAATCAATCTTCTTCGTGGTGAGATCCATATTGATGTCGCACATGATACCTCACGGCCTTTGAGTGTCGTCACTGGTAATAAAATAATCCAAGCCGTTGGAACTGCGTTTAATGTAGAGGTAAACAATAAACAAATAGAACTTATTGTTACCGATGGAAAAGTATTAGTTGCTCAGCAGTATACAACCGCTGTACCTAACCTCTCAAATAATGGCACTTCTAGAGTTGCAAAAGATGTATCGCTGCATTCCACGCCGGTATCAAAGGGTGAGAAACTCAATTTAGACTTTAAGGGTGAAATTACCAAAAAAGTTGAAAAAATTGACGCGATTGATGTGGCAGCAAACTTATCTTGGCGTCAAGGGAGTATCATTTTCAGAGGCGAATCACTTAGCGACGCAATGACCGAAATTAGCCGCTATACCAATATTAACTTTGAGCTTGCTGATGACGAACGTTTGAAGCAAGTACACGTTGCAGGCATGTTCAAAACTGGCGACGTTAAAGGTCTACTCGAAGTGCTTAATAATAACTTTAATATTAGTTATGAAAGAGTCAGCCCCGATAAAATCATGTTAAAATATGCGTCGCCTCACACTACTATATAATTCGTTACAACAATAACCAGGTATATCACCATGACAACACCTTTATCGTCGGGCAAGATTAATAGCCCGAATCACTCTTTATCAACAAACACCCATTCTCTACTTTACGTTATATTTATATCTGGCGTTGCAGCAATTGGTGGCTTTTTATTTGGCTTTGACTCCGGGGTTATCAACGGAACTGTGTCGGCGCTTGGCAAAACATTTAACTCAAGCAGCGTCGCAACAGGGTTTAATGTTGCGTCGGTTTTACTGGGTTGTGCTCTTGGTGCGCTGATTGCGGGCCCGCTTGCTGATAAATTTGGCCGCCGCTCAATTATGATCATCACTGCAGTAATATTTGCCATTAGCGCGTTTGGTTCAGGCATTGCAGACAGCTCCGCTGAATTTATTTTTTATCGTCTATTTGGTGGTCTCGGTATTGGCGCTGCATCTGTATTGGCACCCGCTTACATTGCTGAAGTCGCACCTGCGGCTTTGCGTGGACGATTAGCAACACTGCAACAATTAGCGATTGTACTTGGCTTATTTGCTGCTTTTTTAAGTAACTACCTGATCGCTTCGGCGGCAAACGGCGCTGAAGGTATTTTTATTCTTGAGCTGGCGGCTTGGCGCTGGATGTTTTGGGCAGAACTTGTACCTGCAGGATTATTTCTGTTGGGAGTATTATTTATACCAGAGTCGCCGCGTTATTTAGTTGCCCAAGGCCAATTAGAAAAAGCCAAAGCTGTATTTAAAAAAATATCTAATGATGATGCCCAATCACAAATAAACGATGTTAAGCAGTCACTTCATGGCGATAAAAAACCAAGTATTCGTGACTTATTTATTGACGGTAAAAAGAAAATACACCCAATTGTATGGGTTGGTATCGCTTTGTCTGTTTTTCAGCAATTTGTAGGCATTAATGTGGTCTTTTATTACGGCTCTGAGCTTTGGCAAGCAGCGGGTTTTGATGAATCACAATCTTTATTCATCAATGTATTAGCGGGTACTACCAATATTTTATCTACTTTTATAGCAATTGCGCTTATCGATAAAGTAGGCAGAAAACCATTATTACTAGTAGGTAGTATTGGTATGTTTATTAGTTTAAGTGCATTAACTTATACCTTTGGTAGCGCAGGCCTCGATGCGGCAGGTAAACTTGCATTAACTGACAGTATGGGCACGTTTGCACTTATCATGGCTAATCTCTTTGTGGTATTTTTTGGCTTAAGCTGGGGACCTGTTGTATGGGTACTATTAGGCGAAATGTTCAATAATCGTATTCGAGGGGCTGCTTTAGCTGTTGCAGCAAGTGCGCAATGGCTTGCCAACTTTACAATTACCATGACCTTCCCGATTATGCTCGGTAGTATTGGTTTAGCTGGTGCCTATGGGTTTTATGCTATTTCGGCCTTTATTAGCGTATTTTTTATTGTTAAATATATAAAAGAAACACGTGGTATCAAGCTAGAAGCCATGTAAAAGTTGTTTAAAATGGCGAATGTATTTATTTCGCCATTTTTTCAACTAAGACTCTACTTTAAGTAATTCAACTTCAAATATAAGTAAAGAGGCTGGAGGAATACTGCCAACACGTTTTTCACCGTAAGCTAATTGATGAGGGATATAAAAGGTGTATTTATCGCCTTCACTCATCAGTTGCAAGCCTTCAGTCCAGCCTTTTATTACCTGATTTAAACCAAAACTGATTGGGCTATTACGCTCAACAGAACTGTCAAATACACTGCCATCTAGCAAAGTACCGTGATAATGCACATTCACCATGCTAGTTGGGCTTGGTCTTGCCTCACTACCACTGCTGCTAACAACTTTATATTGCAGACCAGATGCGGTCTCAATAACCCCTTCAACCTTGCTGTTTGCCACTAAAAAGTCGGCTTCGATTTGCGCATTAGCGACCGCTTGTTGCTTTACTTTTTTGCTATTTTGAAAAATCAAAAAGCATAAAATGGCCATGATAATCGCCAAAATAATGTTGATCATGATTATTCTTTCTCGTGTTCTTTTTCGTCGTTATCGCCATTAACGATATCTGCAATTTCACTTAAACGGGCTAAGGCAATGCCGTTAACTGAGTTTTCAGGATATTGCCCGTCGCTCAACTCGCCTGCTGCAATATCCATCAGTAAATTAAGCGCTTGGTCAACCGTTTCAACTGCATAAATATGAAACTTGCCAAGCTCTACTGCATTGAGGATCTCGTCATCAAGCACTAAGTTTACTTGATTTGATTTAGGAATTATTACTCCTTGCGCAGACGTTAAACCACGCATTTTGCAAAGCTTAAAAAACCCTTCAATTTTTTCGTTTACACCGCCAATGGCTTGCACGTCACCGTGCTGGTTAATTGAACCAGTCAGTGCAATTGACTGGCTAATAGGTAAGCTAGTAATTGCAGAAATAAGCGCACACAACTCAGCTAATGACGCACTGTCGCCATCAATGTAGCCATAACTTTGTTCAATGGCGATATTAGCACTGAGCGTTAAACTAAATTGCTGCGCATATTTATTACCTAAATAGCCAGTCAGTAGCATGACACCTTTGGAGTGAATGGCTTTACCCAGCTCAGCTTCGCGCTCAACGTCAATTACCCCATCCGCACCAGCGTAAACCGTGGCGGTGATCCGTGCCGGAGTACCAAAAGAAGTATCGCCAATGTGTAATACTGTTAAACCGTTTACTTTACCTACAGCATGACCGTCGGTGGCAATTAAGGTATGCCCTTCTTTGATATCGCTGAGCATATTTTCGCTAATTTGCCCAGTACGATATTGCTTGCCTTCAATCGCTTCATCAATATGATGGGCATCAATTAAAGTTAAGTTATCTTGCTTGGTATAAAAGCTGGCTTCTGCCACTAGCTCTAACACATCAGCAAAACGAGCTGAAAGCTTATTGTGATGTTCTGCTTGGCGGTAGCTAAATTTCAGTAATCGTGCCATCGCTGACTCAGTTAGACTACACTTTAGCGTCTGCTCACAGTACTCAATCACTTTAGTGATAAATTGATACTGTAATTTATCACTGCTTGGCAGGTAATAATCAAAATCGGCTAACACTCTAAACAGCTCAGCAAACTCTTCGTCATATTCACCGATGGTGTAATACAACTCACGCGAGCCGAGTAAAATAATTTTTACATCAAGCGGGATCAACTGTGGACGCAAGGTAAAGCTACTGCCAACAGCACTATCTTGATACGGTAAATCATTTTTGATTTGATGAGTTTTTAATGACAGCTTTAAACCATCCCACACTTGTGGATTAGCCATCACTTTTTCAGCGTCCATAATCAAATAACCACCGTTAGCGCGATGCAGTGCCCCCGGCTGAATCGATCGATAACTGGTGATCAATGAGCCTTGTGAAGTAGCATATTCAATTTTGCCAAAAATATTACCAAAGGTAGGATTTGGCTCATACACCACAGGGGCAGCATCACCTTCTTTAAATTCAACTAAAATATTAGGTGCAAAAAAGTCGGTAAGCATCCCTTTACGGTCAAAATCTTCTTTGTTTTCGTCGCTAACATCTTCATCATCGAGCCACTCAAGTACCGCATCAATAATTTCCACGCGGATGTCTTTTAGATAGCGTAATACTCCAATGTGCGCAGCATATTTATGTTCAAGATCTTTTAGTAATGGCTTAGTAGCCAGCTCTGCGGTGGATTTTTTTAAATTACGGAGTTTTTCAGATGATTCACGTTTCCAACGAGGCAACTCAATCAGTGCCTCAATGAGTGCATCTTCGAGTTTTTCAATTACTTCATAAAATTGTTCACGCAATTCATCATCAAGCTCAGCAAATTCAGCATCGCTTAGTTGTTTGCCATCAATCAGCGGGGCAAATCCAACCACACTTTTTTCTTCAATTAAGGCAACACTTTGCTCAAGCGCGGCAATTTCCACAGCAGTAATTGCGCTATCGTAAGCGTCGTTAAATTCACGGTCGATTTTTTTCTTTTTACGCTGGTACGCTGGGTTATCAAACGCTGCAGGAAAGGTGTCGAGTACTTCATCAATAAATGAGTCAATATCATCAGCTAACTGTTTACTTTGACCTGCTTGTAAAAACATTGCGATAGGCTCGCGGTGGTCGTCATAATTATTAACGTATAACCACTCATTTGGTGTTGGCCGGCCTTTGCTGTGTGCTTGAAGTTTATCTTTGACTAAGGTAAACCGACCATGCGCGGCCTCCCCCATTACATACACATTGTAACCAGGTAATTCCATCCCTAACGAGAAATCAAGCGCACTTTGCGCCCGCTGTTGACCGATGAAAGTCAAGGTTTCAGGATATGGATTGTTCATGCACGTTTGTACATGATTAAGTGAAATTGTCGGCGCAAGGGCCGACACAGATAAAGGCAGCAGTTTCTTCGTCATTCTAACTTCTTTTTATACCAACATATTCGTTGATTTTGTAAGGTGGCATCAGTGCACTAAAAGGCACTGTTCACTAACTATTTAAGGTTGTAGTGCCTTGCGGCTAAAGTAGATACCATCACATTGCGAACACGCTGTAATTTGCGTAGCGTGGTAAATATCATAACTATATTGGCAATTCTTACATACTAATGTGCCCATGGCTATCCATTCGCCTTGGTGATATACCCCATTGTGCTTAAAATCTTGATTTAATGCTTGCCACTCAAGTTGAGTTTTGTCTTCGATATGTGAAAGTTCAAACCACAAAGACTCTTTAAGCTCTTGCCATGCAAGGGAACCATAGTGTTGATCGTGCTCTTGGATGTGCTCAATATCGCGCTTTAAATATTCACTGTATAAAGTTAATTTTTCTTGTCCTAAATCTTTTAGCGCTTGTTCAGATTCAATAAACTTATCCATCGCATCTTTTAGCTCATGATCTTTTACGTCTTTTAACCATGTGCTCAAATCTGTTAACCACGTCTTATAATCAGCCATTGTTTACTCCTTCAGAACTGTGTTTAGCGAACCTATACCTTACACAAGTATAGGTTAACCTGCCCTGAAAACTAATTTCATATAAAATCCACTGATTTGACGCTGTGATTAGTGCTTTTTTTGGGGTATCCTAACGGCAATTTTTTATTAGTTTGCAAGAAGTCTGGAACCGTAGATGCAAGAGCAATATAACCCGCAAGACATAGAGTCAAAAGTCCAAGCCTACTGGGAAGAAAACCAAGTATTTAAAGCCACTGAAGACGAGAGCAAAGAAAAGTATTATTGCCTTTCTATGTTCCCTTACCCAAGCGGCCGACTCCACATGGGTCATGTGCGTAACTACACGATTGGTGATGTTGTTTCTCGTTTCCAACGCTTGCAAGGCAAAAACGTAATGCAACCTATGGGTTGGGACGCGTTTGGTCTACCGGCTGAAAATGCGGCAATTAAAAATAAAACTGCGCCAGCAAAATGGACCTACGAGAACATCGATTACATGCGTACCCAACTTAAGCAATTAGGTTTTGGTTATGACTGGGATCGTGAGATCGCAACTTGCCATCCAGAATATTACAAATGGGAACAGTGGTTCTTCACTAAGCTTTACGAAAAAGGCCTAGTGTACAAAAAAATGTCAACGGTAAACTGGGATCCAGTAGACCAAACAGTACTTGCTAACGAGCAAGTTATTGATGGTCGCGGTTGGCGTTCAGGTGCTGTAGTTGAACAAAAAGAAATTCCACAGTGGTTTATTAAAATCACTGACTACGCGCAAGAGCTACTTGACGACTTAGACAAGTTAGAAGATTGGCCAGAGCAAGTTAAAACCATGCAGCGCAACTGGATTGGTCGCTCTGAAGGGTTAGATATTGAGTTTAAACGCACCGATAACAACGAAACATTCAGCGTTTATACCACTCGCCCTGATACCTTTATGGGTGTGACTTATGTTGCTGTTGCAGGCGGACACCCTATCGCACAAGAAGCAGCTAAAAATAGCGACGCTGTGGCACGCTTTGTTGATGAATGCAAAAACACCAAAGTAGCTGAAGCTGATATGGCGACGATGGAGAAAAAAGGCATCGCAACGGGCTTTTTTGCTACTCACCCACTTACCGGTGAGCAAGTACCAATTTGGGTTGCCAACTTTGTATTAATGCATTATGGCTCAGGTGCTGTAATGGCCGTACCCGCGCACGACCAACGGGACTTTGAATTTGCTACCGCTTACGGTTTAGACATCAAACAAGTCATTGCACCTGTCGCAGGTTCAGATCTTGAAGTAAACCTAAATGAAGCGGCATTCACTGAAAAAGGTGTGCTGGTAAATTCAGCTGAATTTGATGGCCTTGATTTTGATGGCGCATTTAAGGCTATTGCTGACAAACTTGAAGCACTGGGTGTTGGTGAGCGTAAAGTAAACTTCCGTTTACGTGATTGGGGTGTTAGCCGTCAGCGTTATTGGGGTTCACCAATCCCAATGTTAAGCGATGAAAACGGTAACGAACTTGCTGCGACTGAAGATATGCTGCCGGTGCGCTTACCAGAAGACGTGGTAATGAACGGTGTAACATCGCCAATCAAAGCAGATCCACAATGGGCTAAAACCACAGTTAATGGCGCACCTGCGTTTCATGAAACTGACACTTTTGATACGTTTATGGAATCATCTTGGTACTACGCACGTTACTGTAGTCCACGCCATGACAAAGGTATGCTAGATCCAGCTGCGGCAAACTACTGGTTACCAGTAAACCAATACATTGGTGGTATTGAGCACGCTATTTTACATTTATTGTATTCGCGCTTTTTCCATAAATTATTACGTGATTTTGGCTTAGTTAATTCAGATGAGCCATTTGACCGCTTATTATGCCAAGGCATGGTACTTGCCGAAACATTTTATCGTAAAGATGAAAAAGGTGGCGACATTTGGATTTCCCCTAGTGATGTAAATACTGAAACAGACGACAAAGGCCGCGTGACTAAAGCATGGCATAAAGTTGACGGCGAGCCAGTATTCTCATCAGGCATGAGCAAAATGTCTAAATCAAAAAATAACGGTATCGACCCGCAACAAGTTATCGCTCAATACGGCGCTGATACGGTACGTTTATTTATGATGTTTACCGCACCGCCAGAGCAAACGCTTGAATGGTCTGATTCAGGTGTTGAAGGGGCACATCGTTTCATTAAACGTGTATGGAAATATGCGGTTGATGTGAACACTGTTGGTTTCCAAGCATTAGACAAATCAGCATTAAACAACGAGCAAAAAGTGCTTCGTCGTGAGCTGCACAAAGCAATTGCAAAAGTGACTGATGATGTTGAACGTCGTCAAACATTCAACACTGCCATTGCGGCAATCATGGAAATCTCAAACAAATTGTTAAAAGCACCTTTAGCTGACAAACAAGATGTAGCGATTGCCAACGAAGCGCTTGAAGCGCTGCTAATTATGCTTGCACCAATTACGCCGCATTTGTCACATCAATTGTGGCAAGAATTGGGTAAAGAAGGCGATATTTTAGATGCGTCTTGGCCCGTAGTTGATGAGTCTGCCCTTGTTGAAGATGAAAAACTGATCATCGTGCAAGTTAACGGTAAACTACGCGCAAAATTAACGGTGCCAGCTGATGCTACTAAAGAGCAAGTAGAAGCACTAGCATTTGCTGAACCTAACGTATCTAAGTTCACTGATGGCGTAACAATCCGTAAGGTTATTTACGTACCAGGTAAACTACTTAACGTGGTTGCTAACTAATTATGGCTGCTATTCATGCCATTAAAAACGGACTAGCCTTAGCGCTAGTCTGTTTTTTGTTATCTAGCTGCGGCTTTCACCTTAAAAAAGCCTCAAGTCTGCCTGATGACTTGGCCACCTTAACTTTAAACGGTGATGATGAAAAATCAGCGTTATTTGCGATGCTTGGCAAAGAACTCACATTGAGCAAAGTTGAGTTACTCGACACGCCTAAGAAAAACGTCGCTCAGCTGTATTTATATAAAGATCGTCTTGAACGCCAAACCTTATCATTATTTAAAAATGGTCAGGTTGCCGAGTACGAGTTAGCTTATAGTGTTCGCTACTTACTCAAGCGCCCAGGCAAAGAAGCAATTGAACAACGTTTTGAGCTTTATCGTAATTATCAAGACGACCCAGATAACGCTTTAGCAAAAGCAAAAGAGTTAGAGTTGCTACTGAATGAAATTCGCATGCAAGCTAGTCGTCGTATTGTTAGAGAGCTGTCGCAACTATAATGCGCTGTTATGCGAATCAATTACCCAATGAATTAAAAAAAGGCTTACAGCCTTTTTATTTAGTATTTGGTGAAGAACCCTTTCAAGTAGCACAATGCGCTCAACAAATTCGTCAGATTGCGAAACAGCAAGGTTTTGATGAGGTTGTTAAATTTACCTTAATGCCCGGTTTTGATTGGCAAGAGCTAATAGCGCAATATCAAAGTATGTCGTTATTTAGTGCTCGTACTTTAATCGAGCTAGACCTTAATTTTCAAAAGCCAGGTATTGTTGGTAGCCAAACGTTTAAACAGCTCGTAGCACTAAACAACCCCGACACCGTACTTATTGTAAAAGGGGCCAAGGCCAGTCAAGATATTCAGCGCAGTGCTTGGTTTAAGTCGTTAGATAAACTGGGCGTATTTGTACCCTGCTACCCCCTGACCGGCAATCATTTAAGCCGTTGGCTTGATGAGCAGTGCCAGCGCTTAAAAATCAATATGCAAGCAGATGCCAAACGCACCCTAATTGATGCTACTGAAGGTAATTTGTTAGCGTGTTTTCAAGAGCTCGAAAAGCTGTCGTTATTGCATGGCACTGCTATGATCGATCAACAGCAGGTTTTACAAGGCCTACTTAATCAAGCCAAGTTTGATATTTTTGATTTAAGTGATGCACTGCTACAAGGTAATAGTCGCCAAGCAATTAAAGTATTAAATAAACTCGCTGGCGATAACACTGAAGCTGTGAGTATCTTATGGACCATTACTAAAGAAGCAAATACCTTACTAAGCCTACAATTAGGCTTACAACAAGGTGAACAACTGGCAACGCTATTTAAACAAAAAGCCATCTGGAAAAATCAGCAAGGGCCGATTCAACAAGCACTTAATCGTTTGTCGATACATACTTTAGAGCAAATCACCCAGTTGCTCGCACAATTTGATGCCAGCTATAAACAAGGTAATTTAATCAAGCCTTATCAGGCTTTGGCACATATTTGTTTGGTGTTTTGTCAGCCATTGGTGATCCCACTGCCTGCGCACCCACTTAACTAATTATTAGGCGTTTATAATGATTGCACTGTTTGGTGGCACCTTCGACCCTGTTCACTTAGGCCATATAAATATGGCGAAGCACTGTGTAAAACACTTTAATTTAGCGACTTTATACTTTATGCCTTGTGCTATTCCAGCTCATAAGACTGCACCTGGGATAAGTACGCAGCATCGCATCGCAATGCTCAATGCAGCGATTGCACCTTACCCATATTTTCAACTCGATTTACGCGAACTCAATCGCAGTGGCCCGTCATATTCATTATTAAGCCTGCAAGAGATCCGCATACAATTTCCAGATCAACCATTATTATTTTTAATTGGCATGGATTCGTTTAATAACTTAGATAAATGGTTTGAGTGGCAAACAATTACTCAGCTTTGTCATATTGTGGTATTTCAACGCCCGGGCCTAAAATGCACTGCCCATGGCGAGTTACTCGCATACCAACAAGCCGCAGAATGTAGTAATAGCGCAGAGCTTACAACGCAAGCTGGTGGAAAATTATATTTTTTAGCTGGCGAAGAAATGGCTATTGCCTCAAGCGATATTCGCAAGGCGATTAAAAATGCCATAGATTACAATGAACTTCTTCCTACTGGCGTGAGTCAGTATATTCAATCACAGCAACTTTATCTAAGTGATGAATAAATACCAGTTGCGTGATAAAATAACAGCTATTCACTTTTAAATGAGATAACACCTTGGATACGAAACAACTACTCGCCTTTGCAATAGACAAAATTGACGATATGAAAGCACGTGATGTGGTTAATATTGATGTAAGCGCAAGCTCAGACATCACCGATTTTATGGTCGTGTGCTCTGGTACTTCGAAACGTCATGTATTGTCAATTGCTGATCATTTAGCAAAAGAAGCTCGTCACGCAGGTCAAGAGCCTCTAGGTTATGAAGGCCAAAGCGATGGTGAATGGGCACTGGTTGATTTAGGCGATGTAATCGTACACGTAATGCAAGATCAAGCACGTAGCTATTACGACCTCGAAAAACTATGGAGCTAATTGCTCACTAATTTTACTAGAGCTTGGATGTAACACGTGAAAATACAGATGATTGCCGTTGGCACCAAAATGCCAGCGTGGGTAGAAACGGGTTTTGCACAATATCAGCGCCGCTTTCCAAAAGATATGGCGCTGGAGTTAATTGAAATTCCCGCAGGTAAACGTGGTAAAAATGCAGATATTAAACGTATTTTGCATATTGAAGGCGAAAAAACCTTAGCCGCTATCCCTAAAGGCAATCGTATTGTTACGCTTGAGGTAACAGGCAAAGCGCTTGATACTCACCAATTAGCAAAAGACATGGAGAAGTGGCAACTGGATGGCCGCGATGTAAGTTTGCTAATTGGCGGCCCTGAAGGCTTAGCACCAGAATGTATTGCTGCCTCAGAGCAAAAATGGTCATTATCAAATTTGACCCTACCACATCCATTGGTGCGTATTATTGTTGCTGAAAGTCTATATAGAGGCTGGAGCTTAAACAATAACCACCCGTATCATCGCGAGTAACATTTACTCATGCGCAAACACAGACCCACAATTAGAGACCACTCAGCAGAAGCTAACCTATTTGCTCGTCGCGCCTTTGTGGGGTTTGTATTTGTTACTATTTTAGTCGCGGTTTTACTTTCCAATTTATATACCATTCAAGTTGATGATCACCAAGATTATCAAACACGTTCTAACGACAATCGCATTAAAGTTATTCCTATTGCTCCTAACCGAGGCCTTATTTATGACCGCAATGGTGTGTTGCTTGCTGAAAATAAACCGGTTTATAATTTAGAAGTCATTCCTGAAGAAGTTGACGATCTTGATGCATCACTGTCAGCACTGACACAATTTATTGATATCTCAGAGCAACAAAAAAACGATTTTCTTGATGATATAAAGCATAACCGTCGCTTTAAGAGCCAAGTATTAAAAGCACGTTTAAACGAACAAGAAGTAGCGCGTTTTTCAGTTAATCAGTATAAATTCCCTGGGTTTAGTATCGAAGCACGTTTGGCACGCTACTACCCGTTTGCAGACACCCTAACTCATGCGTTAGGTTACGTCGCTAAACTCAATAAAAAAGAACTGGCTCAGCTCGAATCACAAGAGCAAGGTACTAATTACCGTGCAACCCATGATATTGGTAAACTCGGTATTGAGAAATATTATGAACAACTGCTGCATGGCCAAGTAGGCTCGCAGCGGGTTGAAGTCAATAATCGTGGTCGTGTCATTCGTACCTTAAGCATGACTCCTCCGCAACCAGGTAATGATTTAGTGCTCACCCTTGATGTTGGCTTGCAGCAGATTGCCCAACATGCACTTAAAGATATGCGTGGCGCTGTAGTCGTCATGGACGCTAAAGACGGTGGCGTGTTAGCGCTGTATTCTAATCCCAGTTATGATCCGAACTTATTTGTTCACGGTATTAGCAGTAAAAACTATAAAGCCCTATTAAACCCTGACCGACCTCTTATAAATAGAACCACACAAGGACGTTATGCACCAGCATCGACGGTAAAACCTCACATGGCAGTTCTTGCTCTTGAAGAAGGTCTCGTTACCGAGCAAACGTCAATGTGGGATCCTGGCTTCTTTCAAATTCCGAATGTTGATCATAAATGGCGAGATTGGAAACGTTGGGGCCATGGTCATGTTGATGTTTACAAAGCCATTGAAGAGTCGTGCGATACCTACTTTTATGATGTCTCTTATCGATTAGGGATCACAAAAATCAGTGATTTTATGGCACAGTTTGGCTACGGTGATTTAACCGGCATTGATATTCATGAAGAAACCACGGCTATTTTGCCCTCAAAAGAATGGAAAGAAGGCCGTTTTAAAGAATCATGGTGGCGTGGCGATACAATCTCAGTTGGCATTGGCCAAGGTTATTGGACCGCAACCCCCCTACAAATCGCAAACGCGATGAATATATTAGTGAACCGTGGAATTAACCACCCACCACACTTAGTACAAGTTGTGAAAAAAGACGATGAAGTTACACAAATCAATAATGAAGAAAAACCCCCGATTTTTTTAAAAGAACCTCACCATTGGCAAATCGCTTTAGATGCTATGCATAACACAGTACAAAAAGCCTCTGGTACCGCTCACAAAGCATTTAAAGGAACAAATTACGATTCAGCAGGTAAAACAGGCACCGCACAAATAGTCAGTATTGCTCAAGGTGAACGCTACGATGCAAAATCCCTCAAAGAGCGTCAACGTGATAACACTATCTATGTAGGCTTTGCACCTTATGAGGATCCCAGAATCGTTGTTTCTGTTGTTCTAGAAAACAATCATGGCGGTGTGCAAATTGCTCGCCAACTAATGGATTACTACTTTGCTGCAAATCCCGTTAATCTTGCCAGGAATAACACACCATGACTACTCTACATGATGGTCGTTCAATCTGGGTGCGTATGCATCTTGACTTGCCGCTACTACTGGCATTGCTATTAATGATGGCAGGCAGTGTAACCGTTGTTTATAGCGCCAGTGGTCAAGACCCGGCAATGATGATCCGCCATATTACCAGGATGGGCGGTGCAATTTTAGGCATGCTTATTTTGGCGCAATTTTCACCAGCGACCTTAAAGCGTTTAGTTATTCCTTTATATTGTGCTGGATTACTGATGCTAGTTGCGGTGCTGTTATTTGGCGTCAGCTCCAAAGGCGCTCAGCGCTGGTTAGATTTAGGTATTACCCGTTTTCAACCTGCTGAATTAATGAAAATAGCCGTGCCTATGATGGTGGCTTGGTATATTGGCCGTAATCATTTACCGCCTAGAGCACTACACTTAGTTGTTGGTTTTACCATTGTTATGGTTCCCACACTCCTGATCAAAGAGCAGCCCGACTTAGGCACATCTATCTTAATCGCCAGTTCAGGGATATTTGTATTATTTTTGTCTGGTCTAAGCTGGCGATTAATCGGCTTTTTGAGCGCTTTGGTTGCTTTAGCTGCGTGGCCTTTTTGGCATTACGGTATGCATGACTATCAAAAACAGCGGGTACTAACTTTGTTCAATCCAGAAAGCGATCCTCTTGGCTCTGGTTACCATATTATTCAATCAAAAATAGCTATCGGCTCCGGTGGTATTGAAGGTAAAGGTTGGTTGCAAGGCACCCAATCACAATTAGAATTTTTACCCGAACGCCATACTGATTTTATCTTCTCTGTACTTAGTGAGGAGTTTGGTCTTTTTGGTGTATGTGTTTTATTATGCATGTATCTATTCATCATTGGTCGCGGTTTATATATCGCGGTTAATGCCCAAGATGCATTTGGTAAATTACTGGCAGGTGCACTGACCCTGACTTTTTTTGTTTATGTATTTGTAAATATTGGCATGGTATCAGGGTTACTGCCTGTAGTGGGTGTACCATTGCCATTAATAAGTTATGGCGGTACATCGATGGTTACCTTAATGGCTGGATTTGGCATTATTATGTCTATCGCAACTGATAAAAGGATGCTATTAAAGTAATGCGTTACTGTCTAAAGTTGTTCAGTTGTTCATGGTTAATGATTGTTTTAAGCGCTTGTAGTTCCTCAGGCATAAATCACAGTGACCGGTATAGTATGCGCCATGATTCTGCACCACTTCGCGCGCCAACTGAATTAGAAATGCAAGATGCCATAGTCACTAAAGTTACCAAAAGTGCCAGTGCTGGCCGCGCTTACACCGTTAATGGCAAAAACTATACTCCGATGCTGGATGAAACTGGCTATAGCGAAGAAGGTATCGCCTCATGGTATGGGCGCAAATTTCATGGTTACCACACCTCAAATGGCGAAATATATGATATGTTCGCGATGACTGCCGCTCATAAAACGTTACCCTTACCAAGCTTTGTAAAAGTAACCAACACCAGTAATGGCAAGTCTGTGATTGTCCGTGTAAATGATCGTGGCCCATTTCATGATGACCGCTTAATCGATTTATCCTATGCAGCAGCGTATAAACTTGGTTACTATCATCATGGTACAGCCAAGGTTAAGCTTGAGGCTATCACAATGCCCGATTCGACTGCGCGTTTGAGTTATATTCAAGTCGCTGCAGGCAGTACCTTAGAAAATATTGAAGCATTAGCGTACACCCTACGCCAGCAATATCAATTACCCACTAATATTGTGGAAAAAGATGCTATTTATAGGCTGCGTTTAGGGCCAATTAAAAATGCTGAGCAAGCTCAGCAAGTACTTGAAAAATTAAAACAGGATCAATTTCAAAACGCGTTCTTGCTTTATAGTGAATAACACCTTTAGAATGAGGTAAACGCGAATCTTTAACTTTAACCATTAATGAGTATGATGAAATCTATTAAATCCAAAATTATTAGCGGTGTGTGTAGCGTTGTTTGCTCTGCTGCCGTTTTTTCTGCGACCGCCCAAATCATCCCAGCCCCACCTCAAGTTAATGCAAAAGGTTATTTTCTTGTTGATTTTACTACAGGTAAAATTATAGCTGAAGGTGAACCTGATACTCGCCTAGCACCTGCCAGTTTAACTAAAATGATGACCAGCTATGTCATTGGTACCGAAATCAAAGCGGGTAACATTGCCCCAACCGATATGGTCACAGTGAGCGAAAAAGCGTGGGCTAAAAACTTTCCTGAATCATCAAAAATGTTTATCGAAGTCGGTAAGCAGGTCACTGTCGATGATTTAAACCACGGTATAATTATTCAATCAGGTAATGATGCCTGTGTGGCTATGGCAGAACATATTGCCGGTAGCGAAAGCGCATTTGCAGACTTAATGAATGCCCATGCTGAGAAATTAGGTATGAGTAACAGCCACTTCATTAACAGCCATGGCTTAGATACCAACGAACACTTCACAACCCCTCGAGATATGGCCACCTTAGGTGCAGCACTTATTCGTGATGTGCCTGACGAGTATGCAGTTTACGCACAAAAATCATTTACTTTTAACGGCATTAAGCAATACAACCGTAACTCACTGTTATGGGATGAAAGCTTAAACGTTGATGGTATAAAAACCGGTCATACATCGGAAGCCGGTTACAGCTTAGTAAGTTCAGCGACTAAAGATGATATGCGTTTAATCGCCGTGGTTATGGGTACTTCGAGTGAACGTGCACGTAAAGTAGAAAGTAAAAAATTACTTAACTATGGTTTTCGTTTTTTTGAAACAATCACACCTTACAAAGCCGGCGACAGTTTTGCCGAGCAACGTATTTGGATGGGTAACAAAGAAAATGTATCGTTAGGCATTTTAGTTGATACGCCGATCACTATTCCGCGTGGCCAACGTAAAAATTTAAAAGCCGACTTTAAACTTGATAAAGTTTTAGAGGCGCCATTAGCGAAAGGCTCTACCGTAGGTACTTTATCTTTACAACTTGAAGGCGAAGTAATTGCTCAGTATCCTCTGGTAACGCTTGAAGAAGTTGAAGAAGGTAGCTTCTTTAGTAAAATTTATGATTACCTACGTTTACAAATAATGTAAAACGCTACCAAATAATATAAGCGCCTTGCAAAGCAAGGCGTTTTTTTTTGCTTTAAAGATGGTAGAATGCGCCCCATATCTAACCCGCAAATAACCAGAATACCAATTGTCTTACGTAAGCGATTAATTCAATTGCTATAAAGGTCGAGAACAGGTTATCTAATCGGTTTATTGTTTAGTAAAATAGTACTAAACGCACATAAGTATGAGGAGTCAACGTCGTGGCTACACCGGTAAAAAATACTAAATTTGATGAATATTTAGAATACCCTTGCCCTTTTACATTTAGAGTAATGGGGTTGGCAAACGTCAACTTAACTGACCAAATTCTAACTAAGTTACAACCTATTGCTCCTGGCGATTATGCTCCAAAAGTTAAACCTAGCAGCAAAGGTAATTATGAGTCAGTTAGCTTAGTCGTTACCGTGACCAGCGGCACTCATATTGAAGAAATTTATAACGTGATAAGTGCGATTGATGACGTACGACACATGCTTTAAACGCTAAGCGGAGTAAGCTGTGAGCGAAAATACCTTAATCGTCCGTCAACTTGGTAAACAGCGTTACATGCCAATTTGGCAACAAATGCAAAACTATACTGATGTTCGAACTGAGCATGATGCGGATGAAATATGGCTCGTTGAACATGAGCCAGTATTCACGCAAGGCCAAGCAGGTAAAGATGAACACCTACTTGCCCCTGGCGACATTGAAGTGATCAAGGTTGACCGAGGTGGTCAAGTAACCTATCACGGACCGGGCCAGCAAATGATGTACGTATTATTTAACTTACGTCGCTTGAAAATTGGCGTACGAGAATTGGTCACATGGCTTGAAGAGTGTATTATCGATACACTCAATGATTACGGTATTAAAGCCTACGCAAAAGCAGATGCCCCAGGGGTTTATGTTAACGATAGCAAAATAGCATCATTAGGACTTCGTGTTCGCCGTGGCTGCTCTTTTCATGGTCTAGCATTGAATGTAAACATGGACATGAGTCCGTTTTTACGTATCAACCCATGTGGTTACGCCGGTATGAACATGGTGCAAACAACCGACTTGAACGGCCCAGAAAACCTTGCGCAAGCAGGTGCTGGTCTCGTAAAACATATGATTAAAAAACTTAATGCGACACAGGTTAAGTATACTGAAGGGTTTGAAAACGAATGAATAAACCAGTCAAGATGGAACCAGGGGTAAAACTACGCGACGCTGAAAAAATGGCGTTGATCCCAGTAAAAGTATTACCCACTGAAAAAAACGAAATGTTACGCAAGCCAGAGTGGCTAAAAATTCGCTTACCTAAATCAACCGAGCGGATCGACGGCATTAAACAAGCCATGCGTAAGCACGGACTGCATTCAGTGTGTGAAGAAGCCTCTTGCCCTAACTTATCAGAATGCTTTAATCACGGTACAGCAACTTTTATGATTTTAGGCGCAATTTGTACTCGTCGTTGCCCATTTTGTGATGTTGCCCATGGCCGTCCGTTAACACCAGACGCCGCAGAGCCTGAAAAGTTGGCTCTTACTATTCGCGATATGAAGTTAAGCTATGTGGTGATCACCTCTGTGGATCGTGATGATTTACGTGATGGCGGCGCACAACATTTTGCTGATTGTATTCGTGAAATTCGCAAGTATAACCCAAAAATCACCATCGAAATTTTAGTGCCTGATTTTCGTGGTCGCATGGACCGAGCGCTTGAAATCTTAATAGAAACGCCACCAGATGTATTCAATCATAACCTTGAAACTGCACCGCGTTTATATAAACTTGCGCGCCCAGGTGCTGACTACAAATGGTCATTAGAATTACTGCGTCGCTTTAAAGAAGCACACCCTGAAGTGAAAACTAAATCAGGCCTAATGGTTGGTCTTGGCGAAGAAATTAGCGAAATCGAAGAAGTACTGCGTGATTTACGCGCGCATAATGTCGATATGCTAACGGTTGGCCAATACCTACAGCCATCAAAGCATCACTTACCTGTAAAACGCTACGTGCCACCAGCAGAGTTTGACGCGCTTAAAGAGTACGCTGATGAAATTGGCTTTACTCATGCCGCATCAGGTCCATTTGTTCGTTCAAGCTACCATGCTGATCAACAAGCTGCGGGTAAAGAAGTGAAGTAATCATTTTTACAGAATTGAAAAAGCCGTTAGTAATGGATTAAATCACTAACGGCTTTTTGTTTTCTTAATCACGTGCAATTTATATCGATACCGACACTCATCTCGCATGTCTTTAATTACTAAAGCTAGGATTATATTGATAAACGGCTTGTGATTTAGTCAGCCCCCCTGTGAGGTTCCAACTACTTAAACTATTCATACCATCGAACGCAATCAAAGCTCGTTGCACTACTTTTTGCGTATAATTAGCCATGAAGTCTTCATATTTAAACGATGGCTGCGCGATGATTAGCTGTTGACCAGCCGAGGGAATACCGCTGTACCATAGTGTTACACTGACTTGTGCATCAATTGAGCCTAAGTCAATTTGTGCTCCTTTATAAACACGCTCGTAAATAGTTAAGTTGCCGACTTGTGCCAGCATCAAATTATCATTAAAACTAAACTCTAATTCAAAGCCAGAGTCATGCGTATTTATATCTTTAAAGCCATTGATTTTACGAGTATTTGGTGCTTTAGTTGAATGACTATAAACTACTTGGTAATCAGAATTGGTTATTCCTCAGTCAGCCTCTAGCTTAGTCTTGGTGCCGTTAGTCGCTGATGATAAATCTTCGAAATTAGCGGTATAGCGATCCCGACTGCGAAATTTCAATGTCACTTCTGAATTACCATTTTCGATTCGTTCACGAAACGAATAACCTAAATTTTGCAGCTGACAGCTACCTAGAGTATCGAAAAACTTAACTGTACGGTTCTTATCAAGTGATAATGAGCCATTTACATCGTAAGATTGCCGTCTCTACTATGGCTTTAAATGCACTAAAATAACTGTCTACGTTAGCCGACTCATTACTATAAGTGAGTTTGCTAGGCTCGAGTAAACCCTTATACTATCGAGAAATCACATCAGGATTATCGGCACTAACAGCGCTACAAATTAATAATAATGACAAACCACTGACAAATTCGCTTTTATGTTTCATCACTAACCTTTATAAATTGTAATAAAAAAAGCCGACGTGAATCGGCTTGAATTCATTATGATTATTGAATAGGTGATAAATCCAGACCATCAACTATATACAAGGTATTACCATCAACGACAGTATTATTAGTATCTAAATACTTTTGCCCTAACGGCCCTCCAATAGTGGCTTCAGACCAAGTAGCAAAGTCATCATCATTAATCACCCCCAAACGCGTATTATCGATAAGCCATAAACCTTCCATCTTGTCATGTGGGTAAGAAACTTCGTTAACCATATCAACAACTGGCGATGTGCTTTTTGTCACTGGTAAGATATTCTTTGCAGCTAGTTCAGCCCAACCTGCATCATAATCAACTGCATCATTTATAACTTGCTCTATTGTTTTACCTGCAATGATTAAACCTAAATTGCTATTTTGTTCAATATCCCCCATTGCTGCAACTGCTTCTAAATCGGTCGCACCGCTGATATCAATCTTATAAACATGCTTTTGTGCTGTCTCATCACCTTTGTTATAAAAAGCACCGTCACGTTCAAGTACTAAGAAGCTCGTGTTGCTCAGCGCTTTAATTGCTGAGTTAGAATTCGACCCTTTAACCTGTCGATACAAATATTGCGAAATATTGCCAGTTTCTAAATCAACAGTGACAATACGAGTTAAATCTGTACGGTTTTTACTCGGATTATCCAAGCTTGATTGCATAATGCCGACTAATGTTTTCTGATCAGGTGTGATCGCTAACCCCTCCATACCACGGTTAGCCCATCGATTAGCAAACTCTGCTGGTAAGTTAATCTTCAAACCGTAATCAGTATTAATAGCATCTGTACGTATGTCTGCGGTAAATGCATTAATACGGCCAATTTCTTTACCGTTAGCATCATAATGCACCATGTGTGGACCATACTCATCGCTAACCCAGAAAGTACCATCTTTTAAAGCAGCTAAACCTTCGGCATCCAAACCATAATCATCATAAACTGCAGGGTTAGTAACTTCGTCATACGGCTGCGTCATATCTGCGCGAATAACTTCGCCATCAGTCGTATACGGTACTTCACCTGTTCCACCTAATGCAGCTGAATTTGGTAGGCCACTAATATTGTTACCATCACGATCTTTGAGCAAAATATCTTTAATCTTAGCGATATCACCCGTTGACTGAACTGCAAATAAACCAATACGCGGCGTGTAGTCAGGTGTTAGGAACTTCTTACCATTACCGTGAGGTGCGCCCTCTTGAGAGGTTCGATAATTAGAATTAGGACCACGATCAGTTAAAGCATAAAATTGTGTCGTATTCATCGGGTGACCATCCATATCAGAGCCGTAACCACCATTGCGTACCTCAAAAGTAGATCCTGGGTAATAATAATTTTCTAGTTCGTTGCGCATTACGGTATAAGATAGACGCTCACCGGTAGTCCCAAAATTATCAGGGTTACAAAGAAAGGACGTACTTGTAACCTCTGTTGTGGCTAAAGCACCATTGCGGTCGGCATCCAAACCCGAATCAATTTTTATGCCGCCCATCCAACAGTTGCTATCGCCCATATTCAACTCTGTTTGCATAACTAAGCTGTTTAATCCAACAGCACCGTCTATACCGCCATTACCATTCGTGCCATCTGTCCCATTAGCACCGTCTTTACCATCACTACATGCGCCTAGTAATACTGTTACTAAAACGAACGATAGGTTTAGTTTAAATTTTTTCACAACAACTCCATTTATACTTTTTATAATTAGAGTGGTCATAGTAAGCAGTAAAAATGACAGCAATTAATGCCTAATAATTACTAACTTGAACTTTCAATGAAACTTGCATGACAAATTCATAGTTGATTATGAATAAACATCAAATAAAGAGGCTCTTCAATCGATTACAAGTAACTAACGGACTTATTTAAGCGCTGAGCAGCTTAAGCACATTCGCTTCCTCACGCTGCATTGCCTGACGTTCATGGGCATACAACTGCGCTAATTTAATCTCTGACAATGGCGTTTTAGCACTTACCAGAGTTAGCTCTAAATTAGGCTGCACATGACTAAATACATAATGAACTCGCGCAATATGAAATTCTGAACTGACTAAAATGGCTTCGGTTATATGTTCCGCTATAAGTATTGGCTTAGTGAGTAACGCATCCTCAAAGGTAAAGCGGCTTAGTGCCACCGGTAAAAAAGCAGATTCGGGTATGCCAAGTTCAATTAAGTAACTTTTAGTATATTCACCATGGGCGTGGTTAGTGGTATTAAAATGTGCGCCAAACCCGCCGGTGCACAATACCTTAACAGAGGGGTTTGCTTGGTATATTTGATAAGCTCGCTGACAACGGCTTTTTGCTATTACTGATAAACTACCATCGTTGTTATTTGGCCCACCTAAAACAATCAGTGCCGTTTTAATTTCGCTATTCGTCGCTGCTCTCATTACGCGATTCTCAATTGTTTTTTATTCTTTGGCTATCAGCTTAAAACTATTTTTGCGGTTTGCAATTAATCATTAGGTCAAACGGCTTTTCCTTGAGACAATCCACACTGTTATTTTTAAAACATGGTTCTTTATGAAACTATTAGTTAGAAACTTATCACGTACTATCACTGAACATGAGATCCGCGTACTTTTTACTGAACACGGTAAAGTAGCCGATTGTAATTTAGTACTAGATAAAGAAACCGGCCAATCGAAAGGCTTTGCCTTTGTAGAAATGCCAAACGATGCAGAAGCTGCTGTAGCAATAAAAGCATTGAATCAAAGTACTGTTGATAAAAGCAAGATCCGCGTAAAGAAAGCTGACGCTTAAACGTGTTATTTTGTTGCAAAAGGCCAGCACTCTTCGCTGGCTTTTAGCTTTTCCCCACACAACTTCTGCGCCAGTCCCTTTCACCCAACGAAATTTAATTCAATCACTAAATCATAGTACCCAAAATCAACTAATTGTATTTTATAAAAATATCTGCGCTTCATGGCAAAAAACTAGACAGCAAAACCGACACCCCATATAGTCACAGTATGTATCCTTAAAAACCTGCAATTATGTCTCCTCTTTTTAAATCACTCAGTATAACTTTATTATTGGGCTTAACTGGCTGTTCAGAGCCTACTCAAGAACAGGCAACGCTTGACAATACAACCAGTGTAAATTTAAGCAATATTAAACAACATATTAAAACCCTTGCCTCAGACGAATTTGAAGGACGCGGTCCATTAACGCGCGGTGAAGTAAAAACTGTGGGTTACTTAAGTGACCAATACCAAGCGCTTGGATTAACTGGCGCATATAATAATAAGTTTTTACAGCCGGTAAAAATGGCGATGGTAACCGCTGATCAAAACATGCAATTAAAAATTGGCGACTTGAGCTTTACCGCTGGAAAAGATTTTACGGCGCGAACGAAACAATTACAGCCACTTATTGATGTTCGTAATTCAGAGGTAGTATTTGTTGGTTATGGCATTAATGCGCCCGAGTATAATTGGAATGATTATAAAAATATTGATGTAACGGGTAAAACGGTTGTTGTGTTAGTAAATGATCCTGGGTTTGCAACGCAAAACGATGCGCTATTTACCGGCAACGCCATGACCTACTACGGTCGCTGGACTTACAAATACGAAGAAGCCGCTCGCCAAGGCGCAGCCGCAGTATTTATTGTGCACGAAACAGCGCCAGCTGCATATCCTTGGGGCGTAGTTGAAAGCTCAAATACAGGCACAAAATATACCTTGATGGATAACAACCTAAACGCATCAGAACTACCGGTAATGGGTTGGCTAACACTCGATGCAACCGAGCAGCTATTTAAATCAGCAAACTTGAGCTATCAACAATTAAAGCAACAAGCACTTAACGACGACTTTAAAGCTACTGCGCTTAATTTAACAGCAAACCTTGCATTTAAAAACGAAGTGTCACACGCTAAATCACACAATGTTGTTGCGCAATTAACGGGCAGTGAAGCGCCTGATGAATATATTGTGGTCAGCGCACATTGGGATCATTTTGGCACTAAGCAAACTGATAGCGGGCCAAAAATTTATAATGGTGCAGTTGATAATGCCTCAGGCAGTGCTGCCACAATTGAAATCGCTCGTATATTAAGTAACATGCATAAACAAAAACCGTTTAAGCGCTCGATTATTTTTGCAAACTTTACCGCCGAAGAAACAGGGTTAATTGGCTCAGAGCAATTTGCCAGTGGCGAACTTATCCCTACCAAGCAGATGGTCGCTCTGTTAAATATTGATGGTATGAATGTGCTAGATGGCACCGATTACATACTGCAATACGGTAAAGGTTTATCACAAATGGAAGACTACCTTAGCAAAGCCGCAAGCAAACAAGGCCGTCATGTAAAAATGGATCCCGTGCCACAAAACGGCCTATTCTTCCGATCAGATCACTTCTCACTAGCTAAACAAGGCGTACCTGGTTTACTGTTTATGAGTTTAGGTGATACAGATCCAGATTATATTGCTCATAAATACCATAAAGAAGCTGATGATTACTCTGCTCAGTGGTCATTAGGTGGTGTAAAACAAGACATCGAGTTAATTGTTGATATCGCATCACAATTGGCAAACAACGGTGATTGGCCAAAATGGCAAGCCGATTCAGATTTTAAAACTCGTCGCGCCCAAGACCGCGCAGAATAAACTAAGTTGAGTTGGGGTAGGCATTCATCGCCTACCCCATTTTTATTAATGCCCTTTCTTATTGCGTTGTGCGCTCAATAATAAGGTTTCGGCTTTTGCCCCTAAATACACATAAATAGCCAGCGCAATCAATAGCCCTACAACCGCCAACATCATATAAATTGCCGGTAATAAATACTGCGACTGCCCCAGCGCTGCCTTAAACATCGTTAATAACGCTTCAATAGACACTGCAATTAAAATAGTTGAAATAAACCGTGTGATAGTGCGCCGCGTTGAACTGTGCCTAAAGATATCTTTATGCATTAAAATTTCTTCTTCGAGAATCGTTTTACCTAAATCAAATATTGCTAACGCGAGGGTGATAAAAATGATGATCGTAAACGGTTCGAGCGGATCATTTTCTATAGAGCGGACAAACAGTAAGCTATAAATATCACCAAACACCCTACCAAGTAAAAATAACACTAAGATAAATAAGCAACTGACAATAATGCCATAACCCGCTTTAAAAAATGGCGTCATCGTGGCGCGAGTACGATCCCCCATAATAAATTCGATTAATTGCGTTAGACATACATCAATCACTAAATAGCGATTTTCGCCATATGAAGCATGTAACGATTTTATTGCTGAAATACATAAGTGATTGGTCGCGATCGAAATATAGGGCGGCGTAAAACGAGTATGTTGCTGCTGTTGGATACCTTGAAAATACGGCCGTTCACTCAAATCCTGTGAATCGCCACGATTATTTAAGGTTTTCATATACTGACGTTTAAAGCAGACATTATTACCTAGCTGCACGCCATTTTTATCTAAACAGTATTGTAATTCTAAAAATGGGTATTGAGCGATTAAGTAACGATTATCTTGTTGTTTTTTAACACCGTCTTCTAAGCTTGCTAGCACTGAGTCAAGTAAGTCGTGGATCACGGTTTGGTATTCTTGGTAACGTTCGACGCTACTGATATAACTCATTCTTGCCATGTGTTTGCTCCTAACTGCATAATTAAAAGTAATAGCAATTACAGAACCAACTTTACAAAAACTTATAAATCAATTAGTTGTATTATTTAAATAAAATAAATAATCTATTTCGCACCAACCAGGTGCAAAATAAAGTGCTGGACTTACTTTTTTGCAAGCACAAAAAATGGGCTACTTAGCCCATTCTTTCATTAAATCAATTACTTTTAAATTTCATCATCAGAGTCTTGCACTTGACGTTGTGCAGCTCTAGCAATGATTTCAACATAAAACGACTCTAAGCCTTGTTTTTCAATTTCGCTGATTGAGTTGCTAATTTCAGCAACGTGCACCACTTGTGCATCTTCAGCAGTGTTACCAAATTTACAATCAAATGCCCAGTAATCAGCATCAATTGGCAACGTTTTGTTACGCTCTCTTTTCAAATACTTTTTTACTTCATGCTTTGCAGCATCTACCATGCGAGGGTATTTGATTTTCTCGTGATTCAGCGTGAATGTTTTCTTCATTACGTTCCTAATTACCTTGATTTAATGATGATGACAATAATACCAAGTAAATTGGAAATGCCATTTGGGGTCATTATAGCAATTGCATTTAGTTTGTGGATGCTTTTTTTACACTAAAATAAATAAAATATTTTTACCGATAATTATTACAGCTTAATATCACGCTTGGGCAAGGTGTAAGGGTTGATGAAGCTCAGCATTATTAAGGCTATCGTAAAATGCAGCCGCATCCATTTGCGGATGATCCAGCTGTGTTTCTTTATCTAAATGACGCTTTCGCACGACAAGTTCGCAATTATCAATCACCATTAGTGGAATATGGTTTTTATCATCTCTGATCACTAATGGTTCCGGCGCAAGGCACGAGCGTAAACGAATATCTGCCATGCTGCCTTGTTGTAATAGCTGTGCATTATGTTGACCAATGAGCATATCAAATTCATCTGGAGCCAATGCTTGCTCAGGCCCTGCCCCTAATTGTTCACGTAATTGCGCTTCAGTTGGTGTTGAAGCATGTGCATCAAATGGGGTTTTAGGGAGATGAAATTGACTAAAATCTAACACGTCATGAGAAAGCATTGCCAATAATAATGCAAACTCGCCACGACGGTGTTCTGAGACACTTTTGGCAAGACGATTGTTAAGTTGACTCTCTGTGATTAACAAATCATCGATTTGCATAGACTTTAGCCGATTGCAGTTAGTAATAGATATTTATCGGCTTTATTTAATATTTCTTTAGCTTTTTTCTTTACTTAAATGCTCACTTTGCTATTATCAGCGCCGTTGCATTGGAGGGGTTCCCGAGCGGCCAAAGGGATCAGACTGTAAATCTGACGGCTCAGCCTTCGCTGGTTCGAATCCAGCTCCCTCCACCACTTTTCTTACCGCTAAGTTAAGTGGGGCCAAATGCGACAAAATTAGTGTGGAGGGGTTCCCGAGCGGCCAAAGGGATCAGACTGTAAATCTGACGGCTCAGCCTTCGCTGGTTCGAATCCAGCTCCCTCCACCACTTTTCTTATCTATCAGCAAAACTTCATTCTTCGAACTTTATTCTCGCTAACTTTATTCTCGCTAACTTTATTCTCGCTAACTTTATTCTCGCTAACTT